>JBEKLI010000123.1:0-6143 GCA_050010275.1 Desulfomonilia bacterium
TCTCTACGAGGGATCCGGCGAAATTGAAGTACCTGTGAAGATGCAGGTTACCCGCGATAGGGCAAAAAGACCCCGTGGAGCTTTACTGCACCCTGTCATTGGATTGGGCTTTAGCATGTGTAGGATAGGTGGGAGGCTGAGAAGTCGGAGCGCTAGCTTCGGTGGAGCCAACGTTGAAATACCACCCTTGTTGAAGTTCGGTTCTAACCGCGACCCGTGATCCGGGCGCAGGACCGTGGCAGGCGAGTTGGGTGTCGTGGTACCGCCTATTCATGTGCGGGACAACCTCGAGCTCAAGCCCAATGAGTACCGCCTCATGCTTAAGGGCATCGAGATCGCACGGGCCGAGGCGATCGCCGACAGGCTTATGGTTCTGAATCCGGAGAAGGTCGAAATCGACATTCCGGGCATCCCTGTTAAAGAGCCTGCCTTCGGCCTGCCCGGCCTCTGGATCAAGAAGGCAGACAGCGAGCGTGCACAATTGGCAGGCCTCACCGTAGTGGATGCAGCCACGGTGGTGGCCACCCACTTGACGGAAGCCATCAAGAGCAATGCCCATGACCTGCTGGGAAGGCAGGAGCTCCAGTCCATCATGGACACGGTATCGAGGACACACCCGAAGGTGATTGAGGACCTTATCCCGGGCACATTGCCTGCCGGTGTCGTGCTCAGGGTGCTCAGAAACCTTCTGAAAGAGAAAGTCGCTGTTAAGAACATGCTGACCATCTTGGAGACATTGGCGGACTTCGGGCACATGACCAAAGATCCCGATATTTTGACGGAGTATGTCAGACAAGCCCTCATGCGAACCATCAGCACCCCTTATATCATGGGCAAAACCATCAGCGTACTGGCTCTGGACCCCAATATAGACGGGATGATCTCCGGTTCCATCCAGCATACAGAACATGGTTCATATCTTGCATTAGATCCGGAGAAATCGCAGAAAATACTGATGACGTTGAACAAGGAGGTAAACAATGTGGGAAAACAAGGTCTGGTACCGATCCTGCTCACCTCGCCGATCAGCAGGGCTTATGTGAAGCGGCTTTCTGAACGGTACATGCCTGACCTGGTTGTGCTCTCCCACAATGAGATACCTCCTGAGGTTACCATCAAGAATTTAGGATTGGTGAGGATCGATGCAAATTAAAACCTATATGGCGGCCTCCATGAAGGATGCGCTCTCGCAGATCAAGTCGGAGCTCGGCTCGAACGCGGTCATCATCTCCACACGGGAGATCAAGGAGAGCGGTTACGGCCTCATGAGCAAACCATTAATCGAGGTTGTTGCTGCAGTAGATTATGACGGGGACGGTATCATTAAAAATAAACAGGCGAACAAGGCTCTGAGCGAGACATCGGATACCCGGAATCCTGCATCCGCGACCCTGCAGGCCCCGAAGCAGATCGGAGACGAGATCGTGGAGCTGAAAATGATGCTCAAGCAGCTCATGTCCCGGAGCAATATCGCACCCATGAGCCACCTGCGTGAAAAGCTCATCACAAAAGGCATTCGGGAGAACCTCGCAGACCTCATTATCACGAAGCTTGGGGGCGATACAAACGAGGACGCGGTCAAAGAGCTGCTTTCCAAACTGATCCGGGTGGAAGGCCCCACTGATGAACGGGTCTGGATATTCCTGGGCACCACTGGTGTGGGCAAGACCACTACGATTGCAAAGATCGCAGCCAGGTCCGTATTGTCTGAATCCAGACGGGTTGCCCTCATTACGCTGGACAGCTACCGGATCGGCGCCATCGACCAGAGCCGGATTTATGCCAAAATATTGAACATTCCGTTCTTTTCCGTGACAACCCCATCAGAGCTCAAGTCTGCCCTGAATCAGCTCGGCTCAACCGAACTCATCCTTGTGGACACCGTCGGCCGCTCACCCTTCTGTACAGAATATGCGCGCCAGTTAATCGGATACTTTGATGGCATCAAGGCATGCAAGTTCCTCCTCATGCCGGTCGCCACCCGGGACCAGGAAATGGACACCATCACCAAGACATTCTCGCTGCTGAATGTGGACCGCATGATCTTCACAAAGTTCGACGAGGCCCACGTGGCAGGGAGTGTAGTTACACACAACCTGATGCATCGCACACCCATATCTCACATTACAACCGGGCAGCGGGTCCCAGAGGACATTGAGCCGGCCACCCCGGACAAGATCATAGCCCGCACCCTTGGAGATGCATAATGAAGGATCAAGCCCATACCTTGCGGAAAATTTTCAAAGAAGGAACAACCATCTCACCAACGGTCCTGTCCGTTACATCGGGCAAAGGCGGAGTGGGAAAGACGAGCATTGTGGTGAACATGGCAATCCTTTTAGCATCTCGGGGTAAAAAGGTTCTCGTGCTGGATGCCGACCTTGGGCTTGCCAATGTGGATGTGATGCTGGGCCTTGCACCGAAACTCACCATCAAGCATGTCCTTGACGGACAGTGCCCACTTGCCGACATAATTCTGGAGGGTCCGGGCGGAATCAAGATCATCCCTGCATCGTCCGGTATCCAGGAACTCTCGGAGCTAAAGCCTGAACAACAGATAAGCATTATGGACGCACTGGATCATTTTGAAGGCGACCTCGACTTCATGTTCGTGGATACCGGCGCAGGGATATCCAAGAACGTCATGTACTTCAATGCAGCCTCACAGCGCATCATCGTGGTGGCAACCCCGGAACCCACGTCCATCACGGACGCTTATGCACTTATCAAGGTGTTGTGCAGGCAATACGGTATCAAGAGATTCGATTTAATCGTGAACAACGTGACATCAAAATCCGAGGGGGATCAAGTGGCGGAAAAATTGTCATTGGTATGTGAGAGGTTCCTTGGGGATGTGGCCTTGGAGATTCTTGGCTCCATCCCGCATGACAAAACCATTCCTGAATGCATCAAGGCACAGAAGGCGTTCGTGGACGTTCACCCGCAAAGTGAGGTAACCAAGAGGCTTTCCCGGATTGCAGGCAAGCTCGAGGATACCACGCGGACCGGTACAAGCGGAAACCTTCAGTTCTTTTTTAGAAAGATGCTCTTGAATCAAGCGAAAGGAACAAGCCATGCAGGATATCGTTTACACGGAACTTACTGAGGAGCAGAAGCTCAACCCCAAGATACGGGGCAAGATCATTGGCGAATTTGCACCGCTCATTAAGTACATCGCAAGCCGTATTGCAATACGCCTGCCCCCCCATATCGATCTTAATGATCTCATCAATGCAGGCGTCATAGGTCTGATCGATGCTATCGAGAAATTTGACGCAGGCAAGCAGATCAAGTTCAAGACCTATGCGGAATTCAGAATCAGAGGGGCTATCCTTGATGAACTGAGATCCATGGACTGGGTCCCCAGGTCTGTACGGCAGAAGGCCCGCAAGATTGAAGATGCCTATGCAAAACTGGAATACGCCCTTGGAAGACCCGCCAGTGACGAAGAAGTGGCAAGAGAGATGGACATCGATATGGAATCGTTCTACCGGCTCCTGTCCGAGACTGCATCGGTCTCCCTGCTCAGTCTGGATGACCTTGGCGAAGACGATACCGACCTATCCAAGCGCAACCTTCTGGAATATATCATCCAGGACGAGAAAGACTGGCCTTCACACAAGATTCGCTATGCCGAGGTCGGTACCATGGTGGCAAAGGCCATCCAGTCGCTGCCGGAAAAGGAGCGCATGGTGATATCGCTGTATTACTACGATGAGCTGACCATGAAGGAGATCGGACATGTCTTGAAATTTACCGAGTCGCGGGTCTCCCAGATTCATACCAAGGCGATTCTTAGGCTGCGCTCAAAGATGCAAAAGATCCTCAAAGAGATCAGCATGTAAAGATTTATTATGGAAGATACGATGAGAACGTAAAGGTACGCGGACTGGAGGTATCAATGACACCCGACAAGAATATGAAGATCCTCGTAGTTGATGATTTTTCCACCATGCGCAGGATCGTGAAGAACATCCTTCGGCAGCTTAATTTTATCAACATTATCGAAGCCGATGACGGATCAACCGCCCTTGAGGTCCTCCAGAGGGATAAGGTTGATTTAGTGGTCTCAGATTGGAACATGCCGAAGATGACCGGCCTGGAGCTCTTAAAGGCTGTCCGTACCGACGACGCCCTCAAACACATACCTTTTCTGATGGTTACGGCCGAGGCTCAACAGGAGAACATCATAGAGGCGGTGAAATCCGGTGTGAGCAACTATATCGTCAAACCCTTCACTGCTGAGACACTCAGCCAGAAGATCAATCAGATATTCAACAAATAGGGAAAAAACATGGCGGACCAACCGGGAAGAAAGGCAGACCTCGATAAGGAAGGCATCATCCTCCAGGATGCCGGCAAGGCCGAGCTCGATAAGGACGGCATAGCCCTGGAGGTTGAGGAATCGCCGGGATCTGCCAAAGAAGAAGGGACTACGCCCGATAAGGGACCCGAAGAACATTCCGCTCCGAAAAAACGACTTCCCCTCATGGCCCTCGCGGGAGCAGTAGGACTTCTGGTGCTCATTGCGGCCATTGGGCTTTTTCTTTACCATGGGCACCATAAGGCACCCCAAAAGACTGTCCATATGATTCAGCCGCAACGGGAGTCTCCCTTCGGCCCTGATGGAATGCTATTGGACCCGTTTATGGTATTCTATGAAACGAATACACCGAAGAAGTCAGGTGTTCTTTTAGCACAGGTCAGCCTCAAGATCGACCCTTCCATGATTACCACCGTTGAAAGCAAATTGTTTGATATCAGAGGCATCATCTACAAGAGACTGGTTGCAGCAGCAAGCGTCTACTCACAGACCGAGATCACCTTGATGCTCTCGGATGATCTTATTGATTATCCGATACAGGAAGTGGCTTTTGTCCAGTACAGTGCAAAATGAATTCTTGAAGTGAGTTGATATTGGGTATCATTCAATTTTTTTAAGGTACAGAGGCGGCATGAATTATTCAGAGATAGACGCACTGATGAAGTCCGATGACTCCTCGGACCGCCGCATGGCGGCCTCCATGCTCGCCGAGGTCGGCAATGACCCGGAGGCAATCGAGCGTCTTGTTGAATTGCTGAAAGATACAAATGGTGGCGTCAGGGACGCATCACAAAGTGCACTTATTTTCCTGGGAGGACGCTATACCGTCGAAAAGGTCGTACCGTTCGTTGCTGAGATTGACCCGGGCTTGCGTAATGCCGCCATCGACATCTTAAAGAAAATCGGTGATGACGGGATCGATGTCCTTCATACACTTGCAGTGGATAAGAACAACGATATCAGGCTCTTTGTGCTCGACATCTTAGGCATCTTAGGCAACACCGAAAGCGTTGATGTGGTTATCGGGGCTCTCAAGGACCCAAACCCCAACGTACGTAATGCAGCAGTAGTCTCTTTGGGTCTGTTGGGGCACCCAAAGGCCTTCGAGTATATCAAGCCATTGATCGAAGACGAAGAGTGGATCCGATTCTCCGCCATCGAGGCACTCTCCCAGATACCCCATGAGAATACCCCGGGTTTCCTCCTTGAACAGCTCAATCGCTGGTCTCATGATGAACTCACGGTATCGGCGCTGTTGGAAACCATGGGTAAGATCAGGCCCAAGCAGTGCGTGAGCGCATTGATCCTAATGCTCGAGTATGCAAATGCATATATCGAGACAGAGATCGTAAAGGCCTTGCTGAAGATCATCTCCCCCGACGAGATCGGGTTACTGCCTCCCAAGGATACACACATCATCAAGACCATCATCGATATGCATCTACACGATGTCGATGACGAGCTGCTTTATGATATGCTTAACGTACTCTCCCGCATCGGAGATCATGAGAGCGTGACGGCCATGATCGAGCTTGTCCGCAACACAGACCCGGACGTACATCCTGAACGTATCTCGTCTGTAACAGATGCTCTGCGACGTATCAGCGACATCCAGGCCATGGTGAAGCTCTTGGATTCTGAAGACAAGCTCAAGATTCTTGCTGCAAACGTCCTTGCCAAGATCGGCAAGGCCCAAGGAGCGCGACCGATATGTGAGAGGATCTTCTCCTCCCAGGGTCATGTGAAGAGGGCCATGACCGATGCCTTGGCCGCTATTGGAGGTGCATCTTTACGTAATACTTTCCATGCTCTCCTCAAT
>JBEKLI010000124.1:0-6131 GCA_050010275.1 Desulfomonilia bacterium
CTCGAAGGGATAGATCATAAGACGGTTGTTGAGCGTCTGGGCTACCGTGGTGAGCTCAAAGACCCCGACAATATAGGCGAGCGAGGTGTCCTTGAACAGGGAGATGAACTGTCCCACAAAGGCTGGGATCATGATCTTGAGGGCTTGGGGCAGCACCACATGCCGCATGGCCCGGAAATAGGAAAGACCCGATGCCGTCGCCGCCTCAATCTGACCATTGGGAATGGCGCTTACGCCTGCACGTACGATCTCGGCCAGGTAGGCCCCTGAGAAGATGGTAAAGGCTATTGTGGCACTCCAGAATACGTCCATCTGAACGCCCGTGACAAAATGGGAGAAGAAGTAGACCCAGAAGATGACCATGATGAGGGGGTTTCCCCGGATGACCTCGATATAAAGAACACTCGGAGTGGAGACAAGCGGGTTTTTTGAAAGCCTGCCGATCCCGATGAACAGCCCGATGAAAAAACTCACAAGAAGCGCAATAAAAGCCAGAATCACACTCAGGGTAAGCCCGCCGAGACCATAGAAGATCTCGCCCGGCCCGCCGTGGGGGAAGGTCCAGATGAGGAGTGATTCGATGTTGGAGGAGATCACGTGCCAATTGTATCGATAGACGATTAACCCCAAGAGACAGATAAGACCGATGAACAGAAAGACGAACAGGACCCTTGCGGATAACATGAGCACCTGCCATATCTTTCCGGCTAATCGCTCCCAGATGGAGGCGTAAATCGCTTCTTCGTGTACCGGGGCGAACTCTCCGAACCTAAATATTCGCTTCAATGCCGTAATAATGGAGGAAATCATCCTGCCGAGCAGTAATACGGGGCGGAGGACAAGGGCAAAGAAACGGTCTACCGTATTGAGCCGCTTTGCCTGGCCGATGGCCATGTGGTGGTTGATGCTGTTCATGACGAGCGAGATGGAAAGCGAAACGGTCAGATAGATGAGCGATGCAGCGGTGGTGGCCTCGAACCCACGGAAGGTGAAAGACTGGATCTGCTGGGAATTCCAGCACAGCTCGCCCACGCCGATGGTCATGGCAAGGGACGAGTTCTTCATATTATTGAGGAACTCACTGCCGAGCGGAGGGATGATAATGCGGAATGCCTGGGGCAGGATGACATGACGCAGCATCTGCGCGCCGGTGAGCCCTGAGGACACGGCTGCCTCTATGTGCCCATGGGGAATGGCCTGAATACCGGCCCGTACTACTTCGGCCACAAAAGCGCCGGTGTAGATTCCAAGCCCGCATGTGGCGGCCCAGAATTCGTAGTTATGCGCGTTGAGGTACGTGTTCAGGATCTCGGGGAGGACCAGGGGGAAGGCAAAGTACCAGAAAAAGAGTTGGACGAGCAAGGGCGTATTTCTGAAGAACTCGACATAAGCCGTGGCAATGGCATAGGTAGGCGTGAATCGCGAGAGCCTTGCTATGCCGAAGATTGTGCCCATGACCAGGGCGATGCCCGTACTGATCAAAGATATCTCAAGCGTGAGCAACAAGCCCCTGAGCAGCCAAAGGCCGAAGATCTCTTTATAGGTGGGGTTTACCTCCCATAGAACCGCCCAGTAGAACTTGTAATCGAAGTGTGCATGTTTGAAGAGAAGAAAGACAGCGACGATGATGGCGCATACAACACATATCTGCTGGAGCAGGTTCTTGGTTGAATCTCTCATATCAGTTTTATGTTCTCATCGGCGGCAGCGGCGATTTTTAACAGACTCTAAAAAATCTGCGGCCCGGATGACCGGACCGCAGATTCGTTCATAGAGGTTATCTATCTCCCATCACGGCCACATCTCGATTTTTTCGGTCAATGGGAAGTAGTAGGGCGTGGTGGGGCCGTACCATTTGTCGTAGATCTTCTTGTAGGTCCCGTCGGACCAGATGTCCTGGATCGCAAAGTTGACGGCATCGCGCCATGCACTGTCGTCCTGCGGCATGCCCATACCATATGGCTCACTGCTGAAAAAATCGCCCACAAGCTCATATTTGCCGGGGTCCTTTGCCGCATAGCCCAACAATATGGTGCTGTCGGTTGTCCAGCCGACCACCTTGCCCTGCTGGAGCGCAAGGAAGCAGGAAGGTTCATCCTGGAAGCTGATGACGTTCTTCTCCGCATTCGGGTCGCCGAGTTTCTTTAGGAGGGCTACAGCGTTCTTCTCACTCGTGGTGCCCTGCTGGGATGCGAGCTTCTTGCCCTTGAAATCCTTGAGGCTCTTGAATTTACCTTTCTTGGCAAGTATCTTCTGGCCGTCGAAGAAATAGGTGATGGAGAAGTCGATGGTCTTATCGCGCTCGCGTTTGTGGGTCATGTTGGCCACGGACATGTCGATCATGTTTGACGTGAGCATGGAGATCCTCGAGATGTTGTTCACCTTGACCCGTTCCACCTTGAGCTGTTTGCCCATTGAGGCGCCGATCCTTTTGACCACCTCCTCGGCCATGTCAACATCAAAGCCCACCCACTCATTCTTGTCATTGAAGTATGCTGCGGGGATGCTGTTGTACATCATGCCCACGCGGACAACTCCTTCTTTGTTGACTTTGTCATAGGTGGTACCGGCATAACACAGTGTGGGACCTGCAAGTACCATGAAAACCAGTGTGACGAGTACCCCTGTAAATATCCTCTTCATATTCTCCTCCTTTAATCGGATGTCTCTTATATAGAATGCTAAGAGACCCCTAGTGGGTCAAGATCTTGCTGAGGAATAGTTTTGTGCGCTCATGCCGTGCCTCACTAAAGAACTTGTCGGGCGGCGCGCTTTCGATGAGCTGGCCTTCGTCCATAAAGACCACCCGGTGAGCTACCTCGCGGGCGAACCCCATCTCATGCGTGACCACGATCATGGTCATTCCCTCACGGGCGAGTGTCTTCATGACATCGAGCACCTCGTTGATCATCTCGGGGTCCAGGGCAGAAGTAGGCTCATCGAACAGCATGATTTTGGGACGCATGGCTAATCCACGGGCTATGGCAACCCGCTGCTGCTGACCACCGGAAAGCTGATCGGGGTAGGAATTGGCCTTCTCTGCTATATCGACCTTTTCAAGCAGCATGTGGGCATAAGCTTCAGCCTCCTCCTTTTTCTGCTTGCGTACATGGATGGGAGCCAGTGTGATATTCTTAAGAACGGTCATGTGCGGGTAGAGGTTGAACTGCTGGAATACGAAACCGATCTCTTCCCTTACTCGCCGCAGATTGATCTTCGGGTCATGGATGGGCATATTGTCTACATAGATCTCGCCTTGTTGAATGGGCTCGAGCTTGTTGATGCATCTGATCAGGGTACTCTTGCCCGATCCGCTGGGGCCGCAGATAACCACTACCTCACCTGAATCCACGTGAAAATCCACGTCATTGAGGACATGGAGTTCGCCGAACCACTTGTTGACCTTCTTGAAGGTGATCATAGCTGATAGAAATAAGCCATGATGGGCCCCTGATGTCAAGCAATAAGCCGTAACCGATGATCGGTGATCATAAGGAAGTGACGAGTGACTACCATGGAACCGTATGAACTGAATATCATAATGAGTTCGCTCATCATCTTAAAAAGATGACCCGCCCTCATTGTCCCTCACCTTGACAAAAGCATGTACGAACTTAGTTATAGTGGAGTTCAAAACATATCCTTTAAAAAGGAGAAGATCAAATGGATAGGACAATGGAAAAATTTACGAAGAAATCAACGGCTAAATCAACGGCAAGGACAGTGGGACAGACATTAAAAAAGGCTGAAATGAAAAGTTTCGACAAGCCTGATGAGGTGCGAACATTTCCACTCGGAAAAGTTGAATTGATAAATATAGGAGGGTCCACCATCGGACGCGCCACATTCGAGCCGGGATGGAGATGGTCAACATCAGTAAAGCCATTGGTAAATACCAAGAGCTGCGAAGCACCGCACTTCCAGTACCACATCTCCGGGACATTGAAGGTTGTCATGGATGACGGAACAGAATTTGTATGCAAGGCCGGCGATGTTTCTCTCTTGCCAATGGGGCATGACGGCTGGGTTGTCGGAGATGAACCTGTTGTCACGGTGGACTTCCAAGGGATGACCTTTTACGCTAAAGAGAAGCAGGGAAGATAATAATAAACTTGCATGACCTGGAAGAGGGTGAACCCTGCAATCGCTCTCTTCCAGAAGATTTTAGCTTTCAAAGATCGATAACGGTAAAAATCGGCCTCGTCAGTAAGAAAGCATGCAGATGAGGTACTCCAAGCCTCTGAACTACGTTATCAGCCTTCCTATCTTATTAATTCATAACTCTTTTAAGCACAAGTATCAGCGATAATCTTCAGCCATGCCTTATTCGAATAATTCTTTAGTTTTTATGTTTTATTGCATTTGGGTAGTTTGTGCATTATCATCACCATGTTTGCATAGATAAACATGAAAAATATTTCATCGTGATGAGAAAGATGAACTTTGTAGTCATATTTTCCGGCAAGGATGTTAGGTCAGATGATCTATACTTTCTTCCGGCTTCCGGTCACGGATGTTTCATTCCCCTACAAGTATCGAAGATGGATTCTTATCATTTTGACAACAATGAATTCGATACTTGAGGCTCACCTTTGGGGGAACCAATGGTTGAAAAACTAAAGAAGACCGGCACCGATACAGAACGCAAGCGTGCTGAGGAGGAACTGCGCTCAAGCGAGGCGCGGTACCGGTCTCTGGTTGAATTGTCTCCTGACGGCGTCATCGTGCACCGTAACGGAAAATTCTTATACGCAAATTCGGTTGCACTGAAGCTCTACGGCGCAGAAACACTCGAACAACTTCAGGCAAAGACCGTTCTCGAACTGATTCATCCGGACGAACGAGCCGTGATCGAGTCTAGAATGCAACAGGGACTGGCAGGACAGAGACTCCCCTTGCAGGAAACCAGGATGCTGAGTCTTGACGGTCGGGTAATATATGTTGAGTCCGTTGGCGGCATGATCGACTTCCAGGGCGAGCCGGCTGTTCAGATCATCATACGCGATATCACCGGAGGTAAGAAAAGGGAAGAGGAACTCAGCAGGCTCAACAGGACACTCAGGGCGCTCAGTAATAGTAATCAGGCCATGATGCATGCAACAGACGAAGCAGAGTACCTGCAGGAAGTATGCAGGGTTGTAGTGGAAGACTGTGGTCATGCCATGGTGTGGATAGGTTATGCCGAAGAGGATGAAGGCAAAACCGTCCGGCCCGTAGCACATGCCGGTTTTGATGATGGATATCTCGAAAAACTGAACATCACCTGGGCGGATACCGAACGCGACCGAGGGCCCACGGGCACGGCTATCAGAACAGGGAAAGTCAGTACGTGCAGAAATATGCTGACCGACCACCTCTTCAAGCCCTGGCGTGAAGAGGCAAGAAAGCGAGGGTATGCATCTTCGATAGTTCTTCCTCTTATGGAAGGCAGCAAGGCCTTCGGCGCAATAACCATATATTCAAAAGAACCGGATCCATTCTCTGAAGATGAGGTGAAATTACTTACTGAACTGGCCTCTGATCTTGCGTATGGAATAACAGCGATCAGATTGCGCTTAGCGCATGTGAAGGCGGAAGAGGCACTTCGTATGGCGCGCGATGAGCTCGAGTTGAGGGTACAAGAAAGAACAGAAAAACTGGTTATGGCCATTCAAGCATTAGAGGCCGAGATCACCGAGCGCATGCGGACGGAAAATATTCTCTCAGAAAAAACGAGAGAATTAGAGACATTCTTCAAACATTCATCCGCCTGTATGGTATTTCTTGATAGAGATTTCAACTTCATTCGTGTGAATGATGCATATGCCAAGGTATGTCATCGAGATGTATCGGAATTCCCCGGGCATAACCACTTCGAATATTACCCATCCGATGAACTGAAAGAGAAGTTTGAATGGGTCGTTGAAACGAAAGAGCCGTATAATGTCCTTGCAAGGCCGTTTGTCTTTCCCGATCATCCGGAGTGGGGGGTGTCCTATTGGGACCTGTCTCTCTATCCTGTGTTTGATGATGTCGGCGAAATAGCCTTTCTGGTTTACGTCCTGAATGATGTGACTGATCGCAAACGTTCAGAGGAGGCCATTCAGCAATCCTCTGCGGAGATTCACGATCTTTATAACAATGCACCGTGC
>JBEKLI010000125.1:0-6080 GCA_050010275.1 Desulfomonilia bacterium
CACATCCCCGTTCTTGTCGAAGCTGAGCTTGCCGGTGACCCCGTCGAAGTCCTTGACCGTGTCGAGATAGGCGCGGATGCCGTCGGGAGTGTTGCCATTGGTCTCGATGCCCTTGGCAACGAGTCTTGCCATGTCATAGGTGATGGCTGCGAACATGATGTTGTTGGGTTCGTTCGGTGTGGACTTAACGATCTTGTAATACTCAGCCTTGAACTTCTTGTTGGTGGGAGTACCCAAGGCCTCATTGTACTCGCTGGCGTTCACGTGGCCCTCAGCGGCCATGCCGGCAAGTTCGATATACTTGGGGGCCATGTCCCCGTACACACCCATGGACTGCTCGGTGATCCCCATCTTGCGGGCCTGGGATATGGCGGGCGCCGTCTCTTGGAGGTAGCCCGGGATGAACAGGAGGTCGAACTTTGCCTGGGATATCTTAGTGAGCTGTGAAGAAAAGTCGCGATCGCCCACCATGAAGCTCTCGGCAATCACGACCGGGATGCCCAGATCGCCGAAGAACTTGGTGAACAGATCGTTGCAGCCCTTGCCGTAGGGCTCATTGCTGTACAGGATGGCAACCTTTGTGGTCTTCAATGTTTCCTTGGCAAACTTGGTGAGCGCCTCGGCCTGCTTGTCGATCCTGTTGCAGCCGCGGTAGATGTATTCGCCCGCATCGGAGATCTTAGGTGATGTACCGGTAGGCGTAACCACCACGATCTTGCTGGTCTGGGCGATGGGCGCCACTGCCAGGACCTCTCCCGAGGTCATGGGGCCGATGACTACCTGGACCTTGTCCATGGAGGTGAGTTTCTGGAATGCGTTCACCGCATCCTGAGGGGAGTCCTTGCTGTCCTCGTAGATAACCGTTATAGGTTTGCCCTTGATACCGCCCTTTGCATTGATCTCCTTCACTGCGATCTCGATGCCGCGCCGTGCAGGCAGGCCGTCGGAGGCACCCTTGGAAAGACGGAGAATAGCCCCGATCTTGATGTCATCCGCCTTTACCTCCGTGATACCCATACAGAATACTGCAATGCATAGTGCCCATACACACAAAACCTTTTTCATTTTCATCCTCCTTATTCTCATGTAAAGTTATACGAAGACCCCAATAATTTTCATGGGAGATCTTATCGTTACAGGTTGTAGACCTGCTCGCCCTTCAGCACGGTGAAGCCGCCGTTTAGCAATACATCGATGGCCTGGTCGATGTTGTCGAACCTGAAGATGATCACCGCGTTCTCACCGCTGCGCTCCACAAAGGCATACATGTACTCAACATTGATGCCTTCCTTGGTGAGCAGGTCGAGGATGCTGTGCAGGCCCCCGGGTCGGTCAGGCACCTCCACGGCTATCACGTGGGTGCGGCCCACGGCAAAGCCGTTCTCGTTGAGTACCTTCTTGGCCTTGTTCACATCGTCCACGATAAGCCTCAAGATACCGAAGTCACTCGTGTCGGCGAGCGAGAGGGCCCGTATGTTGATGCCCGAATCCTTGAGCACCTTCGTAACACCCGAGAGTCCGCCCGGTTTGTTCTCTAAAAAGATCGATATTTGTTCCACCTTCATGATAGACCTCCCTTTTACATATTCCTCTTGTCAATCACACGCTGGGCCTTGCCTTCGAAGCGCTTAAGAGATTTGGACTCCACAAGCTTCACCTTGGCGGAGATACCGATGTAATCCTTAATGTCCTTGGCAATACGGCGTTCGAGATTCTGCATCTGCCGGATCTCGTCCGAGAAGATCTTCTCGCTCACCTCTACCCGGATCTCAAGAGTATCCAGCGACCCTTCCCTTTCCAAGATGAGCTGATAGTGCGGCTCCAGTCCCTCAATCTCCATGATGACACTCTCAATCTGGGACGGGAAAACATTGACCCCCCGGATGATGAACATATCATCGCTTCTCCCGGAGACGCGCTCCATGCGCACAAAGGTCCTGCCGCAGCGGCAGACCTCGGGCATGAGTCGTGAGATGTCCCTGGTCCGGTACCTGATGAGAGGAAATGCCTCTTTGGTAAGGGTGGTAAACACGATCTCACCCCGCTGGCCATGAGGAAGGACATCGCCGGTTGCCGGATCGATGACCTCCACGATGAAGTTGTCCTCAAAAATGTGCAGACCGTTGCGGCCTTCGATACACTCCATGGCGACTCCCGGGCCCATGATCTCAGACAGGCCGTAGATGTCGAGCGCCGTGATGTCGAGCCTGTTTTCTATCTCGGCGCGCATGCGTTCGCTCCAGGGCTCCGCGCCTAAGACACCCACACGGAGACGCAGTGACTTCATATCCACACCCATTTTCTCGCCCGTCTCGGCAAGGAAAAGCAGGTAGGACGGCGTACAGCATATGGCCGTGGGGCCGAAGTCCTGCAGGATCATGATCTGTTTCCTCGTGTTGCCGCCCGACATGGGTATGACGCTTGCACCGAGCTTCTCTGCACCGTAGTGCGCGCCTAACCCGCCCGTGAACAGGCCATAACCGTAGGCATTGTGGATGATGTCGTTCTTGGTGAGGCCTGCCGCTGCAAAAGATCGTGCCATGAGCTCGGCCCAGGTCTCTATGTCGCGCCTGGTATAGGCGACGACGGTGGGCTTGCCGGTAGTTCCGGAAGAAGCGTGCAACCGCACAATATTGGTCATGGGCACGCTGAAGAGCCCGAACGGATAATTATCCCGCAGGTCCTGCTTGGAGGAGAACGGCAGACGCTTCAGGTCGGTGAGGCTCCTGATGTCATCGGGTGTGATGCCCACTTCGTCGAACTTCTTGCGATAAAAACCTACCGTGTGGTACACGCGCTCTACCACCTGCTTGAGCCTCTTGAGCTGCAACGACTCCAGAACTTCCCGGGGCAGCGTCTCAAATTCTTCATTATAGATCATTCAAGAAACCTCCTCATTCTTGTTATTCACTAAAGGTTTCAACCCTCTGCCCTTCTTGAATCCCTCTATATTCTGGGCCCTGATCTTCTCGGGGAGCATATCGGTGATGGTCTCGATCCAGAGGGACTCCGCAGGCTCCAGCAGCGCCGACAGCGTGCCCAACAGGATGACGTTCACACCCCGGGGATTGCCCAGCTCAGAAGCCAAGGCGCTGCCATCTACCATGCGGATGTCGCTCGTCTTCTCTTTAAGTATCGGGGTGATGTCAGGGTATGCCTCCTTGCCCACAATGACCGTAGGCGGTGAGAGCCGGAACCGGTTGATGATCACGGTGGTATCCGCCTTGAGGTACTGCAAATAGCGCGCTGTCTCCAGTTCCTCAAAAGACAGCAGGATGTCGCAGCTGCCATAGGGGATGAGCGGCGAAAAAACATGCCCTGAAAAGCGCACATGTGACATGACACTGCCGCCGCGCTGGGCCATGCCGTGGATCTCGGATTTCTTTACATCACAGCCGTAGCGCATCATTACTTCCGTCAGTATATCAGAGGCGAGGATGATGCCCTGTCCGCCGACACCGGTCATGAGCACATTCATTTTTCACCCCCAATGGCTTCTGCAGGGCAGAGGTCTGCGCATACATTGCATCCCACGCACACCGAGTTAATATGCGCCTTCTCGTCTTTAAATTCAAGCGCAGGGCAGCCGAGAGAGATGCACACCTTGCATCCCGTGCACTTATCGGGGTCTACGCGCAGGGGCTTGCCCGGCACTGAGCGTGTCTTGAGCAATACGCACGGCGCCTTTGAGATGATGACCGACGGACCGTCAAAGGCCAAGGCCTCTTTCACACTCTGCCGTGCACCCTTCACGTCATAAGGGTTGATGGTCTTGACCCACTCGATTCCGAGCGACTTCACCAGGCCTTCAAGGTCGATATTCGTGGTCTTCTGGCCTTCAATGGTGACGCCCGTGCCCGGGTGATTCTGTGACCCCGTCATGGCGGTAGTCCTGTTGTCCAGGATCACGATCAACGCCGCGCCCCGATTATAGGCCAGGTTTAACAGGCCCGTGATCCCTGAGTGGTAGAATGTGGAATCGCCGATAACCGCCGTCAGCTTTTCCTTGCCTGCACCGAACACCTTGGACATACCGTGTGCATGGTTGATACCGGCACCCATACACAGACATGTGTCTATGGCGTCAAGCGGCGGCAGGAAGCCAAGGGTATAGCAGCCGATGTCTCCGGCGATAAAGGTTTTGTTACGCCGTAACGCCCAGAGCATGCTGCGGTGGGGACAACCCGGGCACATGTTGGGCGGCCTTCCGGGAAGGGCTCTCTGGTCGGGTTTCATCACCGCTGCGCCCGAGATGGCGGCCTTAATGATGTCCGGATTCAGCTCTCCACACAAGGGGATGCGGTCTTTACCATGGCAGGTAATGCCTAAGGCCTTGACCTGTTCCTCCATGAACGGATCGAGCTCTTCTACAACCCATAGTTCTTTGACCTTGGCAGCAAACTCCTTAACCAGCTCATCCGGGAAGGGATACGGCATGCCGAGCTTAAGGAAAGAGGCGTTCGGGAATGCCTCTTTGGCATATTGATACGCCACACCCGAGGAGATGATCCCGAGCTTGGTATCGGCCATTTCCATGCGGTTCATGGAAGTAGTGTTCGAAAATTTTTTCAGGGCTAGTACGCGCTCCTCTATTACAGGATGGCGCCTTCTTGCATTGGCGGGCAGCATCACCCACTCTGCCGGGTGCCGCTCAAGGCTTGGTGTTTTCTTCGCTTCGGGCTCGGAAAGCTCCACAACACCCATGGAATGTGAGATTCGTGTAGTGGTCCGGACCATGACGGGTGTGCCGAAGTCCTCGCTTATTTTGAAGGCATCCCTGGTGAAATCCTTTGCCTCTTGGGAGCTGGCGGGCTCCAGCATGGCGATCTTGGCGAAGCGCGCGTAATGCCGGTTGTCCTGCTCATTCTGGGAGGAGAACAGCTCTGGATCGTCTGCGCTGATGAGCACGATGCCCCCGCGAATGAGGGTATACGGCAGGGTCATGAGCGGGTCCGCCGCCACATTCATCCCCACGTGCTTCATGACGGCCAGGGAACGCACCCCTGCGTATGAGGCCCCTACGGCAACCTCAAGTGCTACCTTCTCGTTGGGTGTCCACTCGGAGTGGATGTCATGGTACTGTTTTGCAATAGTCTCAAGGATCTCGGTGCTTGGTGTACCGGGGTATGCGGAGGCCAAAGATAAGCCCGCCTCATACGCCCCCCGAGCAACCGCCTCATTGCCGCTGAGGATCTTCTTCATATAGTATCCCTTTCTTGGCTGAAGATAAAAAAAGACCATGGGTTTTGCCCATGGCCTTGTCTGTCTCCTTACCGGCACCCAGGCCTATGGGCAACCGCCCCTTCGAAAGTAAAAGCCGTAATAATAAGCCTGGGTTGCTGTCTTTTCAAACATCGCTTGTGTATATCCACTGAGCGCCATATTCTGTCAAGCTTTTTCTTAATGTGAAGAAGAATCGTTCACCCATTATAGGACATCAATTACTATGTAAAGTGATGAAATGATGAAAAAGGGATTTTTTAAGAATGCGTTATTACTTCAGGCAATAAAAAAGAACAGAGGAGGTTACAATGTTTACCCCTAAGAAGATCTTGGTTCCAACTGACTTTTCAGAATCCGCTGACAAGGCTGTCGAGCATGCCGCCGACATCGCGGCCAGGTATCACGCCAAGGTAGTTGTTCTCCATGTGGTCGAGGAAAACGTCAGGCAGTGCGCCATAGACTATCTGGTGGACTACTGTATCAGTGAGGACTTTGTCACACAGTTCGAGCGCGAGATCATGAAGACATCCAATGAGAGATTGCAGAAGCAGATAGTTAACATAAAAGGCTCCACAGTCGATATAGAATATGAAATCAAAAAAGGCGAGCCTGCAGATGTCATCCTGGATGAACAGGTAAAGCTCGGGGCCGATCTCATCGTTATTGCATCACATGGTAAGGCCGGCGCGGCAAAACACGCCATCGGCGGTGTGACGGACAAGGTAGTCAGAACAGCTGCATGCAACGTCATGGTGAGTAAAATATAAAAATGCCTGATACATATGACCTTTTCCCTTTCAAATCACTCTGGGCTTGCATTTCAAGCGAATTTGTGATGTATAATACTATTTCCGACT
>JBEKLI010000126.1:0-6044 GCA_050010275.1 Desulfomonilia bacterium
TTCTTCTTGGCCGTTATAAGGGGGCATGAGGGATATGGCGATACCTGCATTCTTCGATTCCACGATGTACACCTGGGTGGTACTTCCCATCCTCATCTTCATAGCCCGCATCATGGATGTGAGCCTGGACACCATCCGCATTATCTTCATCAACAGGCATCTCAAGCACTATGCCACCGTCATCGGGTTCTTCGAGGTTCTGATCTGGCTCATGGCCATCCGTCAGATCTTTCAGCACCTGAGCAATCCCTTCTGCATGATCGCCTATGCCGCCGGCTTTGCCACAGGCAACTATGTAGGCATTCTCATCGAAAACAGGCTCTCAATCGGCAAGGTGATCATCCGCATCATCACGAGAAGAGATGCCGATGATCTGATCACTTTCCTCAGGTCAGGAGGATACGGGCTTACCATCATTGATGCCGAAGGGGTGACCGGTCCGGTGAAGGTCATCATGTCCATTGTGGAGCGCAGCAACATCGAGCATATCGTGGAGATCATCAAGAAGCACAACCCGTTAGCCTTCTACTCGGTGGAGGATGTGCGTTTTGTAAGCGAGGCGGTTACGCCCTACCGGCTGCCGGGTCCGCGCAGGTGGGAGCGCTTCGTGTCAAAGATGAGAAAAAGGGAAGAATAGGGTACTCTGGAGGCTTTTGAGGTTATACCGCGCACTTAAATGCCCTGCCGGGTATCAGACCCATGGTGAGAGGGCGTATTGGGAGTTTGTCCTTCTCAATGCCCAAGGCGATCTCCCGTACCGGACGGATCCGGTACCCCAGCGACAGGGCAAGGTCCAGCATGTCTCTGAATTGTCTCCGGTACACCATGCCCTCCACCTCGGCATGGACTGGCAGGACCTTAGGAACAGGGCTCTCAGCCTTCTCTTTGATGGACGCTGTCACACCCTCTACGCCGACTTCCTCGATACACGGCAGGTTCGAAGGAACCTCCAGCATGGAATTTTCCGCAAAGACAAACGGAGCTGAGGCGCGGGTGCAGCTCAGGTACGAAAAATTATACGTGGTAACGACCTCCAGTGATCGAGGGTTCATCATCCAGCTGGGCGCGCCGAATGCCTTGGGCTGCAAACCTGTAACCTCTTTGTGTGCATCGATCATCTTCTGAAACCATGTCTCAATGGACGACCTGCTCATAAGAAAGAGCCAATCCTGCCAGATACGGTGGTCCCAGGCATGGCAGGCGATCTCGTGGCCGGCCTTCATGAGCCCTCTGATCACTTCCGGAGAGGCAATGCCGATCATGGGTGCTGGAAGCAGGGTGCCGTAGAGCGCGGTCTTCCACCCGTAGAGTCCGGGTGCATTCGTGCGGATCATCTTTTTCAAGAATGAGGGTCGAAGGAGCTGCAGCAGGGCCAGGCCCGACCTGTCCGGACCGTAGCTGATGAAGAAGCTCGCCTGAAGGTTGAATTCGTTGAGAATTGCCGCTAAGGCGGGCACACCTTCCTTCATGCCCCGGAAGGTGTCCACGTCCACCTTGAGGGCCAGATCAGTCATTACTGCTTTCTATCTCTTCAAGGAAGCTGTCAAGCGTCCGCTTGAGGGCCTCATCGAGGCTCACTTTGGGTTTCCATCCGAGCCTGGTCATGGCATTCTTGATAGAAGGGACCCTGGTCTGGATGTCCTGGTATCCTTGGCCATAGAATTCTCCCGAAGGCTTGATGATAATCTCGGAAAAGGTCTTGTCCTTCTTATGACTGGGGTGCTGTTTGAACATCTCAAGGAGCTTGTGGGCCAGGTCCTTGATGGTAAGGTTGTTGGCAGGGTTTCCGATGTTGAAGATCTGGCCGCTCGCTGTGCCGCCTTCGTTGTGCAGGATCTTCATGAGTGCGGCGATCCCGTCATCTATATAGGTGAAGGACCTGCTCTGCATGCCGCCGTCCACCAGGGCGATTGCGGTTTTGAACACAAGGGATGCAATGAACTGGGTGACGACCCTGGAGGAACCCTCTTTAGCCGTCTCCAGTGAATCCAGGCGGGGTCCGATCCAGTTGAAGGGCCTTATCAGCGTGAAGTCAAGCTCCCCCCTGGAGCCATAGGCCCAGATAACCCTGTCTAAAAGTTGTTTCGAGCATGAGTAGATCCACCGCTGCATGGGGATGGGACCCAGCACGAGCGGTGATGAATATTCATCGAAGGCCTCGTCTGTGCTCATGCCGTATACCTCCGAGGTGGAGGGGAAGATCACCCGCTTGCCGTATTTCACGCACTGGCGGATGATCCGTAAGTTCTCCTCAAAGTCCAGCTCGAACACACTCAAAGGCCTCTCCACATAGGTCTTTGGTGTGGCAATAGCCACCAGCGGCAGGACCACGTCGCACTTTTTGATGTGATACTCGATCCACTCCTTGTTAATGGCGATGTCACCCTCGATGAAGTGAAATCGATTATTGCTGATCACGGCCTTGAGCTTGTTGTCGCCCAGATCCATGCCATAGACGTTCCAGTCCGTTTCTTTCATGATACGTTCGCTCAGGTGCGAGCCGATGAATCCGTTCACGCCCAGAATGAGTACCTTCATTGTACGATTTCTCCTTCGTGGTCTTTTAAATATGTATGAAGGCTCAAGTCCTTCAGGACCCTGCCATTTACCTCTATCTCAAGCGGCCTTATACATCCGTAACCGGTGCCTATCAAAATAGTATCTTCCTGAAAAACGATCTTGCCCGGCTCCAGGTGAAAGTCGTTTGCCGGCTCAGCCCACCAGAAGGTAACCATCTCGTCGCCGATAAAGCCGAAGGCGCCGGGGTAGGGCCTGGTGACGGCACGGATAAGGTTATAGATCTCCTCGGCGGGCCTGTCCCAGAAGATGCGGCCGTCTTCAGGCTTTCTGCCGCCATAGTACGAGCCTTCGGACAGGTCCATAGGGATCTTTTTAATGTCGCCGATGATCATGTGCGGGAGGATCTCGGCAAGCATGACATCAGCAGCCTGTTCGAGCTTTTTGTAGAGAGTCAGGGCTGTGTCCTCCCGGGAGATCTCGACCGGTTTCCGGGCCACAATGGCGCCGGCATCGGGCTTTTCCACCATTTCGTGGAGCGTCACGCCGGTTGTATGCTCCCCTTTGATGATGACCCAGTTTACCGGGCACCGGCCGCGATACTGCGGGAGATATGAACCGTGAAGGTTATAGGCGCCCAGCGGCGGGATGGAAAGGATCGTGCTTTTAAGCATATACCGATAATAGAAACTGAAAATGATGTCCGGCTTTGCCGCCTTGATCCGCTCGACCCATCCATACTGGTTGGGGTCCCTCGGGCAGACGCATGGGATGGCAAGCTCCCGGCAGAGCCCCGGTACGGAGCCGAACCACACGTTCTCGTTCGGGTCGTCTTCATGGGAGAACACGAGCGGTATCTCAAAACCCGCTTCATGAAGTCTCTTGATGCCGATAATGCCCATATTGTGGTAGGCAAACACAAGGGCCTTCAACGGTATATCCTCCTGATGGTATAAGGGGGCCGCTGCTTGACCTCCTTATAGATCCTGCCTACATACTCGCCCATGACGCCAAAGGCCAGGAACTGTGCGCCGATGAAGAAGAACAGGATGGCGAACAGGGTGAAAATACCTTGTGCCGCCCACTCGGCGCCGAAGGCGAGCCTGGCCACCGCAAGGAAAGTGCCGAATCCAATGCCGAGAAAGGCCAGGACAATGCCGGTATAGAGCATTGCCTTCAGGGGAAAATCAGAGAAGGATGTCACCAGGTCGAATTGCAGAGAGATGAGCTTTGAGAGCGAATACTTGGTCTCACCTGCAAAGCGTTCTTCGTGTTTCACCTCGATC
Organism: Desulfomonilia bacterium; assembly: GCA_050010275.1. Classification (GTDB taxonomy): domain Bacteria; phylum Desulfobacterota; class Desulfomonilia; order UBA1062; family UBA1062; genus MWEI01. Next base: position 3,804 of record JBEKLI010000126.1, read on the forward strand.
TCGGTAATATCCTTGGCAAAGCTGGTGGCAAGGGCAGGTATGAAGGTTGAGTGCTCGTGACTCGAAATCATATACTCCACCACGTGTCTCTTGTAAGCCCTGAGCATGCATCCCCAGTCGTTCAGCTGCACGCCCGTGATACGCCTTGTGATGGCATTGACGATCCGGCTCGCCGTCTTGCGGAAGGCCGTGTCCTGCCTCATCATCCTCACCGTACCCACTACCTCGTAGTTGCCTTTTTCCATCACATCCACCAGCCGGGGGATCTCCTCAGGCGGATTCTGGAGATCTGCATCCATGGTGACGATGATTTCCCCATTACTCGTCTCGAAGCCGGCGAAGACGGCTGAGTGCTGGCCGTAGTTCCTTGAGAGTTCCACGACGATTACCCTTTCCGATGCATAGTGCTTAAGGATTTTCAGTGACTCATCAGCACTTCCATCATCCACCAGGACAACCTCGTAATCCCTACTCATGCCCTCCATCACCGGCAGCAGGCGCTCGAAGAGTTTTGGCAGTCCCTCCTCCTCGTTATACACCGGTATGACGACCGAGATCTTGGCCTGGCTCATGGTAATGTAGCCTCCTGCAGAAAGATTGCCCTTTTCATATAAAGATCTCCTTGAGTGCAGTGATAACTCTCTCCGCCTGGGAATCATCCATGGAAGGATACAGCGGGATGCTCAAGATTCGCTCCGATGCAGTCTCGGTCTCAGGCAGGTCTATCTTCCCGAAGAGCCTCTTGACATATTTTAAGGTATGGCATGCCGGGAAGTGGAGGCCGTAGCCGATACCCCGCTCCGCAAGCTCCTGCATGAGGGTCTTCCGGTCAACGGTGCGGGTCTTGACGACAAAGAGGTGCCATGAGTGGACGTGATCATAGACGGGCACACCCGGCAGGTCGAGGCCCTTGACCCGGGAGAGGGCATCCAGATAGCGTTTGGCGATGCGTGTCCGATGAGCGTTGATCTCCCCGATCTTGCTCAGTTGTACGATGCCCAGCGCCGCCTGGATATCCGTCAGGTTGTACTTGAACGCTGGCTCTTCAATATCATAGGTGGGGTCGGATGCCTTGCCGTAGCGCTTCCAGGCGTCCCGCTCGATACCGTGGAATTTCAGCAGCTTCAGTTTCTCCAACAAAGCCTTGGGGCCGCCGGTGATCATCCCTCCTTCGGCAGTGGTGATGTTCTTGATGGGGTGGAACGAGAATACGGCCAGGTTGCGACATCCGATGTGCCTGCCCTTGTAAAAGGTGCCTACGGCATGGGCCGCATCCTCGATGATCGGGATACCGCCACACACGGCTTCTATGGCGTCCATGTCCGCAGGTGCGCCTGCGAAGTGCACAGGGATTACTGCCTTGGTTTTCTTGGTGACGCACTTCTCGATTTCCTGAGGCTTAACCAGCAGGGTTTCGTAATCCACATCAACGAACACGGGCCGGGCCCCTGCCAGTACGATCTGATTCACTGTGGATGCAAAGGTCATGGAAGGGGTTATGACCTCATCGCCCGCTCCGATGCCCAAAGCCTTGAACAGGAGGTGCATGCCTGCCGTGCCCGAACTCAGCGCCAGTGCATGCGCCGAGCCCGTGTAATGTGCGAAATCCTCCTCGAACCGGGCGCACTTAGGACCGGTCGTGATCCAGCCTGACTTGATGACCTCGGCCACCGCCTCGACTTCTTCGTTACCAAAATATGGTCTGCTCATGGGGATGAAGTCCGCCATAGTCATTATCCTTTCTGTGCGGGTAAAGGTCTTGAAAGGCGCCAGAACTCGGTGGGCCTTTTCTCCTGATTTTCTATCTTCAGTAGCCTCTGGCCGTTTGATTCCAGGAGATGACTCAGATCCATATCATTCTTCTTTGGCAGGAACAAGACATACTGTGCCTTGCCTGTGTACACAATCTGCAAAAACTGATTTCGATCAGAGATATTCTCTACCGGGAATCCGCCGTAGAATGGGCTGAAGGCCTGCATGGTCTCATTAAGGTTGTATCCGATGACCGTGTCTTTTCCCGCAATCCTGCCTGCCTCCCGGAAGAATGGTTTGTAGGTCTTGAGGGTGTCCAACTGAGGAAATATCAGTGTCGACCATGCAATGATCAGTACTGCCCAGCTGCTGACAAGACGCTCCGATAGGGTGAAGGGCAATGACCTAAAAAAGCCCCACAGCAGCACCATGGACAGGAGAAACATGAAAATGGCTGCAGGCCATGATCCGCCTATCTTCACATAAGCC
>JBEKLI010000127.1:0-6043 GCA_050010275.1 Desulfomonilia bacterium
CAGCGAACAGTTGCCGGATGTTCAAGCGTTCCAGCACCAAGGCCGGCAACAGCCGGGCTTCGGGGCAGCCGAGGGCATAGGCCAAGGCTCCAAACACTGCGCCGCCCACAGCCACGCCTCCCAAACCAACCAGCCAAACCGGCCTGCCCGCCCCCCACAATCAGCGTGTCGATCGACTCTGTCATCGGTCACCTGCCTGACTGGCCGGCTCGGAAGATAAGCTCAGGCCAACTCTGCCACAAAGCCAAGACAACTTTTACACCATCGGAATTATATCAACGGGGAGTGAGCACTGACCAAGGGGCGCCGGCCAGGGGGCAAAAACGCGAAACTCGGGTGCGGCTGGCGTATACGCCCCGCGCATCCGAGTTTCGCCATCATCACTGTACGGGGGAAGCAAAAGCGCCTATGCCTCCAGCAGCAGGGCCTCCGGCTCTTCAATTGCCTGGAGGGTGAAGTCCACGATCTGCTCTGTGCCATTGGTCCTTACCTTCAGACCTTGTATGGTGACGTTGCCTTTTTGGCGTACCACCTTTTGGAAGGCGCGTGACAACTCATGGTGCAGCCCTTCACGGGCCATGGCAAAAATGTTCCAGTTGGCCTTGCCGGCTGCAGGTTCAAGATACTTGCCCGTTTTGCCGGTGATGTAGAGGATGTCGCCCTTGTTGTTGATCAGTACGGCGGATGGGGAGAATTGCTGCAGTATCAGCTGATCCGTCAGTGACTGGAGATTTGGTGGCGGCGCGGACACTTCTGCCTCAATGGGAAGGGCCGGAGGTTCAATGAAGAACGAAGACGGAAAGTCCACCAGCCTCGCCTTTTCATGAGACTCTTTGCGCCGATAGATCCTCCATTTTCTCTCAAGCGGGGTGAAGAGGCCGGAAAAGCTGCCGATGGTCTCGGCGCTCCCCAGGAACAGGATACCGCCGGGGTTCAAACTGTAGTGGAACAACGGCAAAATCTTTTTCTGCAATTCCGGGGTAAGGTAAATCAGGAGGTTCCGGCAAATCAGGATATCCAGCTTGGTAAAGGGCGGATCCATGATGACATTTTGCACCGCCATTATCACCATCTCACGAATATCCTTGACGACCCGGTAGCCGCCTCTCTCTTCCTTGACGAAAAACCTGTGAAGGCGCTCGGGGGAAACATCCGCGGCAATGTTGGAGGGGTAAGCGCCCTGGCGGGCTTTATCAATGGCATCTTTGTCCAGGTCGGTGGCAAAGATCTGCAACGTATAATTCCCCGTAAGTTTGCTCTGATCCAGTGCCTCCTTGAACACGATGGCGAGCGAGTAGGCCTCCTCGCCTGTAGAGCAGCCCGGGATCCATGCCCGGATCAAGCCGCCATCGGGTCTGCCCGCCAGGAGGGCCGGTATGGCATGCTCCTTCAGGTGCTCCCAGGCTGCCTGATCCCGGAAAAAATTCGTTACGCCGATGAGGAGCTCTTTGAAGAGAAGCTCCAACTCCTGGGAATTTTCTTGTAAAAATCGGACATAATGGGCGATCTTGTCAATCTGGTGGATGCCCATGCGCCGCTCGATCCGGCGGTATAAGGTGCCCTTTTTATACAGCGAGAAATCCTGGCCCGTGTGGGTCCTGAGCAGGATTATGATCTTTTCCAGAGCTGACTGCGCCTTGCTTTCCAGGAGAGGCTCGGCCCGCTGGTCGCGAAGGGGGTGTTGGAGAAGGTCGATGAGCTTGCCGCACAGATCCTTTGCCGGAGCCACGTAATCGACAAGCCCTGTTCCTATGGCGCTGCGAGGCATGTTGTCAAATTTGGCGGTGGCCGGATCCTGCACCAGGACCAACCCCCCAAGTTCCTTGATGGCCTTGATACCCAGCGTGCCGTCGGTGCCCATACCCGAAAGGATAATGCCCACACTGTGTTCCCGCTGGTCCTCTGCAAGGGAGCGGAAAAAGAAATCGATCGGGAGACGAAGCCCCCGCGGCGTTGTGGGATCGAGCAGATGAAGAACTCCATGCAGGACCGACATGTCCTTGTTCGGCGGGATCACATAGACTTGGTCTGGTTTGACCGGCGTGCGGTCTTTTACCTGGGTGACCTTCATGCGGGTCATGCGCTGCAGGAGCTCGGGCATGATGCCCTTGTGTGTGGGGTCCAGGTGCTGGACGATGACATAGGCTATGCCTCTGCCCTCTGATACATTGCCCAAGAGCTGTTCCAGCGCCTCCAGTCCTCCGGCGGACGCACCGATACCGACAATGGAAAAAGCGCCCCTTGTCATGAGTGGTCGTATGTCTTGATGTGAGATCCCCGGTGATCCCTGTGGTTTGATCTTCTTTTTTTTAATCGGTTCTTTCATGAAGACCAATAATATAATGAGCTTGGCTTTTATTCAAGAGCAAAGGAACAAAGGATTATTGTCTTATTGAGGATTTAATACTTCTTTGGCATAAACTTATTGTTGCTAGATCTTTTTTCCTAAGATCGACCAGTACAGGTTGGTATTAAAAATTTTAAAATATTCAATCTCCTGGATTTTACAGCCCGCACCCTCCACGAGGGCAGGGTAATCCCACACCGGGTGAAAAACCGCTTCCGTGGTTGCGCTGTAAAACGTTATGGCGAAATACCAGTTGGCCCTCTGAAGAATCCCTCGCCATCCGTTCTTTTCCGGCAGAACAAATTCTCCCACAACAAAGTAGCCGCCCGGTTTGGCAAGTGTCCCAAGGTGGTTTGCTACCTCTACCACCCTTGTTTGGGAAAAAACATTCAGAAAGAAATTGGCAATGACCATGTCATATTGCCCGGTATCCTTGACATTGAAGATGTCATCATGGATGACCCGGATCTCTTTGGGAGGATTCTCCCGAGCTATGCGCTTACGGAATTGTTTGAGCATGGTCTCCGACAAGTCGACAGCCGTTACATCCGCACCCAGCTTACTCGCTTCTATCGCTTCCGTCCCGTGCCCGACGCCGGCGACAAGCACCTTGTCGTTCGGTTTAAGGTACTTGAGCATAGCTGATTTACATTTGGGGATCCGTCCTAAGCTATACAGATAACCCGACAACTCATACTGATATCCGACCAACCAATACCCGTCTTTCATTAACTGCTCCTTTTGTTATGACCGCATATCCATCTTAGTGTTCATGGAGCGGGGCATGGTATATTATGCCGTCTTTTTCTTTCCCAGTATAGACCAATGACAGTTCATGGTAAGCATCTTACAATACTTTATCTCAGCTATCTCAAAGCCCAATGATTTAAGAAGGCCGGGATAATCATATATGGGATGGACGGCATTATCCGCGGTAAGCCAGTAGAGTGTTGCAGCTAGGTACCAATAGATGTTTTGAAATGCCTTATAGAACCATCCGCCGTTCTGTGGCAGCGCAAAATCGCCGATCACCATAGAGCCGCCGGGTTTCACAAAGGTTGTGAGGTGGGTCAGAATCTGTAGCATCTTTTCTTTTGGAAACACATTCAGAAAGTAGTTTGCTATAACCATGTCATACTCGGCAGGATAGTCAACATTAAGGATATTATTGTTTATTATTTGTATCGGTTTATCCAGGTTTGCCCGATCGATTTTTTTCTGCATGTACTTTAACATGGTTTTTGAAATATCAACCGCCGTAACATTAACCCCTCTCTTGGCGGCTTCTATCGCTTCAATGCCATGGCCCACACCTGCTACGAGGAGTTTATCATCCTTGTTCAGATGATCCAGCATTGCCACTTTACATCGTGGGATCTGCCCCAAGCTATAAAGACTGCCGGTAAACTCATACTGAAAACCCATTAACCAGTATCCGTCTTTTATCCCGTGTTCGTCTTTCATGTGTATCCTCTCAAACAAATTTTACAAGAATGTATACTCTTTAAGGTCATAATACAACTCATTATACTTCTACATTATTTAGATCTTCGGGGTGTTGACATAATATAAATGTGATAGATGAAGGCTGCCTTTAAGGCATAGGTTCACGACTGCTTCACCATCTCTTTACCCTTACCCCCAGCTGCTCCATGATATTCTGATATTTCTCGTGGATCATCTTGCGGTCAAACTCCCTGAATGCATCGAGCATCTTGTCCTGTTCCTTTTTCGTGAAATATTCCATGACAGGGAAGAAGAAACGCTTATCCTCCTTTTCAATGTGCACCGGGTAGAGGTTCGAAAGGTCGGTGAGACCTTTAAGGATAATTCCTATGACCTCATCCTTGCCGTTTACATACTCCTGCCTGGCATCCAGTAGGGCATGCACATTCTTTCTGGCAACGGTATGCTCGTCCATAAGCTCCTTCATTATCTTCACAAGGTCATCCGAGAGAGGCTTTTCTTCCAGGGCCTTAAAGAGAATATCCTCCTCCTTGCCATGATGGGTTCGATCGGCATAGGTCCTGAAAAAGTCCACTGCCTTCTCTATGAATATCACGTTCGTTCTCTTGGTGGTTTCAATGTTTTTAATTTCATTCTTAATGAGGGGGATGATCTGCTCGATGAGCCTGTGTTCCCACATCAATGGTCCAATAGGTTTCATGGGCATCTCCTTTCAAGAGATCCTGCACTCTTGGGCAATGGAATGAAAAGATTTACCCAATATTATTGAATAGTATCTACTATCCTCATGGGGCCTGGTAGATCTTTTCCTGGATCGATGCAATATCCTCATAGATCTCGATGGAAGGATCACCATCGAGTAAAGGTGCTATCTTCCCGAAGAGCTCTGCGAAGTAAGGTGTTGAGCCATGGGTATTGAGCGCATCCTTGTCCCGGTACTTCTCGTAGAAGAGAAATTTGCCTGTGTCTTTCTTGGCCCTATGAAGGATATACTGCAGGGTGCCTGACTCGGATTCCACCTGGGGGATGATCCATCTGAATGCATCCTCCATTTCCTGTTCTTTCCCTTTCTTGGCCTTCATCACGGCAACGACGACGATCATAGAAACCCCCTTTCTTGGTGTCTTTCAACTAATGTATCTACCACTGATAAGGAACATTTGTCTTGAAGATTATGATGTAAGAAATCCCGGTGAATCCTTTGTCTAATGCCGCAGCATCTCCTTAAAGAGGGCTTTAAGCCCGGCATCACCATACTTTTGATTGATCCCGAAGTGAAAGCTCATCTGGGACGGCCCCTGGTCGACCACATCGATATTTATGCCTTCACGGTAGAGCGCATCGGCGGCCTTGGCCAATACACCGGGAGTATCCTTCATGCCCGAGCCTACCGGAGAAAGAAGGCTCAGGTTCGTCTGGATATCTATATAATCAGGATTAAGCTGCTGCTTGATCAGGGCCTTTATGTCATCGACCTTGCCGGCAAGGTCCACCTGATCCACAATAACAGCGATATCGTCCATGTCGGACGGGTAGTGGTGGGTATTGATGTTGAAGTCCTTGAAGATATCGAGCAATTCCATGGTAAAGCCGGTGGTCTCACCGATCATGTCTTTCTCGAGGTAGACATAGGCGAGCCCATCCATGCGGGCGATACCCACCACGGTCTCCCTGGGTATGCGCGAACCCACGATCATCGTCCCCGGTGCATCGGGGTTGTTTGTGTTCCGGATATTGATGGGGATGTTCTTGTGCTTGCAGTTGATCATCGCATCGAAGTGGAAGACATTGAACCCCCGATAACTCAGCAGCCGTATCTCCTTGTAGGTCAGCTCAGGTATGACTTTTGCCTCCGGGATAATACGCGGATCCACCTGAAAGATGCCGTCCGTGTCGGTCCAGTTCTCATAGATGGCTGCATCCATGGCATAGGCCACATCTCCACCCGTGAGGTCGGAGCCTCCGCGGGACAGGACGGCGATATCGCCCTTCAGGGTGATACCGTAATAACCGGGGATAATGATTATCCCTTCATCCGTGAGGTTCTCCTTCAGGTTGACATAGGTGCCGGGGAGGACCTTGGCACTGGCGAAGCGGTCCGATACGAGAAAACCGATATCCTCAGGCAGCCTTAGGGCGGCCTGCATACCCTTGTTTCTGAAGTAACGGGCAATAACCTTGGCGCTGTAGTGTTCACCCCTTGATGCAAAGAAGTCAATCCGTTTGCGG
>JBEKLI010000128.1:0-6038 GCA_050010275.1 Desulfomonilia bacterium
ATTGTAAGGACAGCCGGTATGGACAAGACCAAGGCAGAGCTCTCCCGTGACATGACTTACCTTCAGCGGCTATGGAAGAGCATTGAGGAGCAATTCGGCAAGTCACTCTGCCCGAGTCCTATCTACAAGGAAGGCGATATCATTATCCGTACCATTCGAGACTACCTTACGACGGACACGAGCGAGATCCTTATTGACGATGATGAAACCCTTAAGCGCTCAACGCTCTTCATGAAGACCGTCATGCCCAGGCAGAAGAGGATAATCAAGCCCTACAAACAGAACAAGCCGCTCTTTACCAAATATGAGCTCGAACAGCAGATCGAGAACATATTCAACAAAAAGGTCAAGCTGAAGTCCGGCGGCACCATTATCATCGAACCTACCGAGGCAATGGTGGTCATAGACGTGAACTCGGGCCAGTCCACGTACAGCAAATCCATTGAAGAGACCGCCTTTGAGACAAACAGAGAAGCTGCTTCAGAGATCGCCCGCCAGCTTATCCTGAGAGACTTGGGGGGGCTTGTTGTCATTGACTTTATCGACATGCGCTCCAAAGAAAACAACCGCGGCGTGGAGAAGGCCTTGCGTGATGCGCTGAAGAACGATCGGGCACATCTGGTCATCGGCAAGATCTCCAAGTTCGGTATCCTGGAGCTCTCACGAGAGAGGCTATCACCGCCCCTGCTGGAAAAGAGTCATGTGAAATGCCCCGGCTGTGAAGGGGTCGGGCTTGTAAGGTCGGTGGAATCTTCAACCTTCAAGGCCCTTAGGGAGATCCAGTTGTATCTCTCCAGGAACACGGCGGCAAAGGTCATGGTGATGATGCCAAAGGAAGTCGGCCTGTACATACTCAATCAGCAGAAAAGGCACCTCATACGCCTCGAGCAGGAATTCACTTCTGAGATCCTTGTAGTGATGAGCGACGCCCTTAAGATCGGCCAAATCCAGATTGAGCCTGTTGTATCCTCATGAAGGAAGGTCCGCCCGAAGTTAGGCCTTCATTTATCAAGGGTATAATGTCTCTTCTTATCTCTATGAAAACACATTCACCATGAATGCCCCGTAGAGCAGTCCCCCCACGAGCAGCACAAAGGGGTTGAGTTTATGAAAGATCGTAACCCACATAAGAATAAACAGTGATGAGGCAAAGGCAAGCTCAGCCGAGAGCATAGTTTTACCCGTGAGGTTCCACGGGGTGAAAATAATGCCGAAGACCACTGGGAAGCAACTCTGGAAAACCATGGCTCCGGTAATATTCCCGAGGGCGAGTGTATCCTTCTGTCTGCCGATCCAGATGATGGAGTTCATCTTCTCGGGCAGTTCTGTAGCAATGGGCGTGATGATGATGGAAAGGATGAGTGGGGCCATACCGAGGGCAAGTGAAAGTTCCTCCACATATTTGATAAACAAATGGGAGCCCCAGATGATGAGTGCCAGACCCAGCAGGAGCTGCACCGAGATCCAGACAAGGTTTTCCGGGAGCCTGAGAAATCGCCCGAGGTAAAGCTCCTCTACCGTCTCATTGAGTCCCGAGTCCGAAGAGATGGTAACCTTGAGATAGAGTAGATATGAAAGCATCAGCACAACAGCTATGACAATACGTATGATTTGGTGGTGTATAAAGGTAGTGAGCACTGCCATGCCGTAGATGATAACGAAAAAGATCAGATCCTTGCGGATCAGAGAGGGGTCGGCGTTCATGGTAATGGACCGCTTTCCAAGGGCTGAATAAACAAGTACGGCAGATCCCGTGACAAAGAAGGCCAGCGTACCCAGCATAAATGGCGCGCCAGCTATTGCGCCGATTCCGATCTGATGTGAGTCCGGTGTGTTGGTAACAATGATGGCCATGATGGGGATGATGGTCTCGGGCAGGGCTGTGCCCACGGCTGCCAGGATGCTCCCGACAATGCCCTGGTGGAGGTTGAGCTTCTCCCCTGCCTGTTCCACGGCATTGACGAATATGTAGCAAGACAACAGGATCAGTCCGAGACTTACTGCAGTCATAAAGATGGTGATTGTCATTTATGATTTTCTCCTGGAATACTCATGCGCCGAATAACATAGAACACCCCTTGAGTCCACATGAGTTGCCTGATGCTGATAGCCATTAAACCGGTATTGCGGACACAAAAGCCCAATCTTGTTCGCAATACAGGTTTGTGTATCGAATTCATCCTTTCTTTAAAGAGCTAAAAGGCGTGCAGCCTTTTCATTGTCATCTTCCCTTAGTGCCCTGACAATCTCTCCATAGAGTTTTCCTGCCTCCTCTCCCAGGCCGCTCTTATCAAGGATCTTCCCATTCTTGTAGTCATACTCATAAAGCCCCAGACGCGGCTCATATGAGCCCCACTCGTAGTTGTCAGTCAAAGACCAGTAGCAGTATGCCTTCACCGGAATTCCCTCCCCTATGGCCTGCATAACCTCCCGGATGCTCCATTGCAAATAATGCCCCCTGCCCTGTCCGTCGATTCGTGGAATAGCTTTCCCCCCTTTTTTCTGGCGATGTGCAATGGTAGTCTCCAGTATATGGATGGGCAGGCCGAAGTTATTGTCATGGTGTGCCCTGAGGATTGTTCGGAAGTGTTCAGGATCGTGCCGCCATGCCCACCATTGAGGGCGGAACATGGGCTCGTTCGTGCCTGGTTTGGGGATTCGTATATAGGGGGAGCCGATCACAAAGGGGTCGTATACGTCTAAGCTAATGGCATCGATTTTCTCTTTTCTGGTGGACGCATAAAGTGCCTCTATTGTCCTTTTCATGGAGAGAGGATCGAAGAGCAATGAACAGAAAAAGCGATAGTTCATGAAATATAACCTCTGCAAAGAATACCTGCCCCAACGAAGGTAAGACAGGTCATCGAATCTTCGATTCCAAGTGTTCCGGCGCATTGCCAGATAGTCCTTCAACACCCTTTTCCCAACCATATTTGATGTGGCCCTGACAAGATCGAAGAAGGCCCGGTCAAGTTCATAGATTGCCGTACAGAAGGTATTGAAGGTGACGGTCGGCCTTTGCCAACCTTGTTCTTCATAGAGATCGTGGATCTTGTCGTAGAGCAGGACATGGGCCATGAGCATTGTGTCCATGGCTTTTCTTGCAGCACCGAATCCCCTCGTTTCATGGGGGTGCTCCCCTACCATGTAGGTAAGGAGGGGCAGTATATTGGGCTCATTCAGGGTGATCAGATGTGTGAGCGGCCTTTTGCCTGCTTTTAAGAGATGTTCATTGATCCTGCGGACAACGCTGATTGCATATTCTACAAACACAAAGGCCATGCCTTCCTGGAGCCACAGGTCTGTTCCGCACCAGGCCGGATGTGTGAAGTGATGGAGCGTTACGATAGGTGTCATACCGGCATCCATGATTTTAGAGATAATGGATGCATAGTTTTCAATGGCGGTTTCGTTGAAAGCCGGTAGCGGGCTCACCCGCTGGTGGAGAGATGGTTGAACCCGTGCCCATTCGATACTCATGCGGAATGCATTAAGGCCGAGTGACTCGGCGAGAGCGATGTGTTCATCATGCCTGTCCCAGAAACGGCATGCATCGCCGGTCGGCTCAACCTTTCCCGTGAGTTCCCATTGGGCAAAATTATTATGCGGGCAGTCGGAACTGTTATACCCGCCTTCTGTTTGATAGCCCGAATTGGCAATACCAAAGAGGAAGTCTCTTGGAAGATTTACCTTTGATACCTGATTGTTAAAGGTACTATACGCTTCTTTCTCTCTGGGCTTTTCCACCAGGCATCTCCTCCTCAACGTGAAACAGTACCCAAAGAGAAATCATCACATATCTAAGGTCATTTATCCAGATATATGATCCATCATCATCAAAACAAACATTGACCATGAACTGTCGAGAGTGGATATTGAAAGAAAAAGATGTAAGGAATGAATGAGAGATAAAGATCATGAATCACGGCAATGTTTTGAGCTTCCGTTTGAGCCTAGAGGAAAAATTCACCATAGGCATGGTTATGCTGTTTAATATCCTTATCCTGGTATTCATGAGGCTTGGACAGGCTGGGGACATATTTATTCTGAACATTATAATCATCACATCCATCCTGATAGTCAGCCGAGTGTATAATCGCTTTCCCACTGAAAGGTTCCAGTTCTTCAGAGACTGGTACGTGCCGGCCTTCCTCATCATCCTCTATCTGGAAAACCGCAGGCTCATCCCTCTCAGCAACCCTCATGACCTCGATAGTATCCTTATCGCGATGGACAGGTTCCTCTTTCTCGGTAATGATCCGACCATATTTCTTGAGAAGTTTACCCATCCTCTCTTGACCGAGATTCTCCAGATAGCCTATGCAAGTTTCTACTTTCTCCCCTTTACCTTATGTCTTATCCTCTATCTCAAAAAACCGCACCTCGAATTCCATATCAATGCATCCGTCATCCTCATGGGCTTTTATCTTTCCTACATCGGATATTACATCACCCCGGTTATCGGCCCCCGGTTTACCCTTAACCATCTGCAGAGTTTACCACTGACAGGTATTTTCTCCTTCGATTTCATACGGAACATGATCGCCCAGGCCGAGGGCATAATGAGGGACTGCTGCCCGAGCGGACATGCCATGATATCTTTGCTCACCGTGCTGCTTGCCTGGCGTTATACAAGAGCCTTTTTCCCCATTGCCGTAATCTGGGCATTACTTATCATATTTTCCACCGTGTATTTACGCTACCACTATGTGACCGACCTCATCGTGGGCATGACCCTGGGGTTTGTCGTGTATTGGCGGGGCTTGAAAATCATCGAGACAATTATCTTCAAAGACATGGGTGTCCGAAATACGGCAGGTATTATAGTTTAAGGGGAAGAGAACCATCATCCCGACTAATCGATAGGTCTCTTGTAAATCCTATAGGTCTTGTAAAGTTCCGGGGTAAACGGCTGGAGGGCATGGATTATCTTTTTATTGGTCTCGACAATCAGAGAGCAATCCGTTTCCCAGAAATCCAAGAGCATCCCTTGTTCAATTGACTTCAGATAAAAAATAGCATCAATATTATGCCCGCGATATTCCGGGAGAACACCCATGATGACCGTGCGGACCCTCTTGGTTTTTTTTGCCTCTTTCATAAACCTGAACAATCGCCAGGGATAGAGCCTTCCATTCAGAATCCTCAGAGAAGGGTTGATATCAGGGATGGTGATGATGAAACCGACAGTCTTCCCATCCTTCTCTGCAAAGATTGCGAATTCCGGAATGATGAACATCTTCAGTTCATGGAAGATCATATCAATCTGCTTGTCGGTCAGCGGTAGATGGCCCCAGTTCCCTTCCCATGCAACATTGAAGATCTGCTGAACCTCCTTAACCCTCCTTGGCATATCTCTCTTATCGAGCTTTTTGAATTCGACATCCGTGCTTTTGAGAAGGCTTCTCTTTATCTCCTCAAGGTATGGTTCATGTTTTAAATAATTAACCCTCTTCACAAGAAAACATAACCAGTCGATACATTTGGTAAAACCGCATGCATCTGCCAGATCTTTGTAGTATGGGGCAAGATGGAAGAGGCCTACTGAGGGGGGATTTTCAGCGCCTGACACCTCGAAGCCGACAGAATCGTAGATGGAAAAACTCTGGGGTCCGTTCATGATTTTTTTCCCCTTTTGCTTGAGCCACCCGGAAGCAGCATCAAAGAGGCATCGCGCGACATCAGGATCGTTAATCGACTCAAAGAAACCGAAGAAGCCGGTCTCTGTATCGTATTTCTTTTCATAAAGGTGGTTTACATGGGCCGTGATGCGACCCACGGGCCTGCCGTCTCTATATGCCAGGAAGAATTCAACCTCCCCGATATCAAAGAAGTAACCCTTCTGTCTGTTAAACAGTTTTTTCTGGTCACTAATGATAGGCGGAATCCAGGCAGGGTCATTTTCATAGATCTTGGCTGTCCAGGGGAGCATGATGAAATCTCTCATCATCCTCTTATTATCAACCCTCCTCACCTCAACCACAGTATGTCACCTTCATTTCTAGATAACCGTATGTATAAGAACCGGAATAGGATAA
>JBEKLI010000129.1:0-6030 GCA_050010275.1 Desulfomonilia bacterium
TTCTCATCATCCTTGCCTACTTTTTCAAGCAACAGATCCGAGATATTGACCACACCTACTAGGGGATTATTGAGCTGGTGCGCCAGTCCACTGACCAACTCGCCGATGAAGTTCATCTTCTGCGACTGGATGAGGTTCTTCCTCAGCTTGTTCCTCTCATCGATATCCACGGCAAGTAATAATGTGGCAATATCCTCTCCAGTTCTTTCATCCTTGATCTTGGTGCTGTAGAGCTCGATGGGAAAGCTAGTCCTGTCGGCCCTGAAGATGTGGGAAGTCCCATACCAGAGAACCTGGGAGGAAATGGCGAGATCGAGCTTTGTGAACTCCTCCTTTGGGAAAAACCGGTCCACCGGTGAGTTGTACACCTCGTTCGCCTTGAATCCCAGGAGTCGCTCGGCTGTCTTGTTGAAGCTCACGACCCGCCGTTTGCCGTCCACCGAGATCACCATATTCGGAGATGCATCCAGTAGCTGGCCGAGATAGCTTTGGGACTTCCTGAGTTCTTCCCCCGCCTTTTCTGCCTTGCGCTTTTCACGGTACAGATCGTCTTCTATCTCCACGAACAGAGCGATCTTGTTATACTCTTTCAGTAGCCTCCCGAAAAAACCCACTATCATGTCTTTCCGATAGAACTGGGGATAATAGTGATCGATGATAACACAAGGGCTAGGGTCAGACTTGGTTATGAGCTTATTGTATATTTCAGCTATCTGTGGATACTCGAAAATCTTTTGAAAGACATCCCTGACGTTGTGGTTGATCACCAGTTCCCTGTTCTTGCGGGAATTCTCCTCCTGCTTCTTGTTTATGTATTCGATAATGCCGTTCTCATTAAATAGGATCAGGCCTATTGGGGCATCTTCGATGATTGCCTCCAGGAGCTTATTACGCTCCCTAAGCTCTTTGAGCTTATGTGCTGGAACAAGGTTCGACTGGGAATCGTCATGGCTCTGAAAATAAAAAATCAGCTGATTATCTGAGGGAATGATCTGGACTGTAAATATCCTATCACCTAGTACCAATTTTTCAATCAACCCGCCTGCAAGCAAGACTCTCTTTGTAAGGTGCTTCCGAAGCGCCGGGATATTTTTGAGAAGATTTTTGCTGCTCTTTGAGGGTTTCTCTTTGATCAGGGCATGGTAGCCCGAGGTAGCAAATACAACGTTCATGTCTTTCATAGTAATGACTACCTCATGCTCCATAACATCCACCCTATCATACGTCTATGGTGCGTGGCAAATGAGTGACAGATGGTATCACAAGAATATAGAGAACACCTGTCAGTTATGAAAAACGAAATAAAGCGCCCCATTATGCGCACAAGGATGTTGACACAGCATGGCCCCCCATGACATATTCCCCAAGAGTTATTCATGGCGGGGTTGCTCATGGGGTTGAAGGGTTTCGGGGAAAATTCCAAGCTCATCTTTATCGGCATTGCCGTGGTCTTGGGCTTTATCTTCATCCTCCAGAACTTCGAGCAGACCTCCTTTCAGTTCCTCATCTGGACGCTCTTTACCGCACCCAAGTGGATCGTGGTCTCAGGCACCTTCCTCATCGGGATGGCCTTCGGGTTCCTGATGGGCAAGAAGAAGGCCTGATCAAGACATAAGGATGTCTTAAGAGAAGTCCGCAGGCTTCCCCATAATCATATGTGCGTCTGACTGCGCACGACATGGCCGCGATACCAGCGTCTTCCCACCAAGCGCTGGTAATGCCAGGCAATCATGGGTAGCAGCCCCCGCGACCTCAACCAATATTGATCGGGTATTTTCTCATGAACAGGCACTGCACCCAGAGAAACCTCGGCGCAGACAATGCCCTGGCCTTCATCATGCCTGCGGCGTGCGATCACCCTGCCTGCTGCATCCACGATGGCTGCATTCCCTTCAAAATATCCCCAATACGGCAGCAGGGGCAGGCCGAACATGGGGCACCTGATCTGTCCGCAGTGTGCGGCGTGGATGATCGGGGCGCCCACCAGCCGCGCTGTATCCTGCACGCACGCTAAAGCGCTGAGGGAGTTCTGTGCCTCCCAGGGGTTCTTGATCCAGCGGGGCAGATAGGTGGGTATGCTCCACCAGCACGAGCCCCCCATAATGACATCGACCCTGCTGCGAAGTCTCTGTGCTGTCATGGTGCGCATGAACTCCCAGCAGACCGCAGCCCCGACACGGGCACCCTCATAACTCCCCAACACACCAATATCACCCGGATCGCCTCCCTCGTAAAACGCATTCTCCCACATGGTCGGCAGGTCCTTGTCATGCCGGCCGATCAGCGTGCCGTTCGCGAACGCCATGTAGCGGTTCCTCACGGTTCCATCGGAGATGCGGCACAGGAAGGAACCACCGATAACGATGTGGTGCCGTGCCGAGAAATCACGCAGAAAAGTTGCAGCCGGACCGCTCTCCGTTTCTATGGCGTCTGCAATCCGCGGGTCCCAGGCAACCCCGGTTGTGAAGAATTCCGGGAGTGCGATCCATTGGGCGCCTTTCTGAACAGCCTCCAATGCAAGCCGCTCGCAGCCTGTAATATTCGCTGCCGAGTCGGCTATCTTCGTTGCAAGCTGAATTGCCGCTGCCCTTACGGGTTTGTTCATAGCTCTATCGTTCATGGCGATTTATGATGCCTCCTCATTTGTATTCTCTGAAAACGGGACACTTATGATAAAATACATGCTATCATCAAAATATCAACAAGGGGGTTTATTCTATGGAATATCTTCTTTATCTTCATATTTTTTTTATGGCATCAGCAGTGGTGCTCGTCATATCCGCCTTTACAATTGTCCGGAGAAAGAAAACCGGCTGGTTCGCCCGGCACCGCAGAATAGCACTTCTGGCTGTTTTGTCGGCACTTCTTGGGTTCATTGCAGAGTTCATTTTTAAAACAGCCATGCATTACCCTCATCTGAAATCGCCGCATGCCTTTGCCGGCGTTATATCATTGGTGCTGCTCATCATTACCCCTGCTACCGGTTTGCTGATTGCCTCTGCCCCCAAAAGATACCGGGCACTTCACAAGACCCTGGGAAAAATCACTTCCGTTGCCGTTCTTATAACCGCATCCATGGGAATAGCGCGGTTTATCCAACTTTCGAGGAGATAACGTGTGGCATCAACGACGCAGGCGGCAGCCCGCGTCCCTCTCCAGCGCAATGTTGGGCATTAATCGCCTTTGCTCTCATGAGGTGGCTCCGGCAGATATGGTCTCAGCTCGGGAAAACGATCCCAAATAACCGATAGTGCAACATGAAGCTTCGTCGCCAAAACACGTTTAGGCTTAGGCGGTTTCCACTTTTCGATGGCAATGGCAACGAGAAGCGGTCTCAGCGGAGTGGTCGTAAATATATTATTCAGAAACCATACGCCTCCTCCGGATATACCCGTCGGATCAGGTCCTTCAACTCGACCTGATGGACGCCATAGGTTTTGCTTATCAAACCGTAGCAAGAGGCTAATGCTCGGATTCAAATTAAAATTTTGGTAATCAGAGAGAGGGGCTGGAACGACAGCAAATGAATACGGAGTCGCCTCAGCTTGTCCCTCTTTGATGGCACGCTTGTGCTTCGAGCGAGGATATCCTGTGAACACGTAGTGCCCAGTAGTCGTAGCCGTATCTAAATTGTAGGTATCATCAAGAGTGAGAAACTCATCTTCCTGCATATCCTGGACTGTCTCTTTTGAGAGCCGAACTATGCCTATGTCGATTTTATCTTGTTGGCGGTCTCCGGTGCCCGGGGGCACCGTGGTCCCGAAAGAGCCGTCAAGCAATACAACTTTATCCCCAGAACCAATATACAGATCTGAAAAGGAACGCTCATCAAGCACATGCCCGGCAGTCAAAGCGAAATGCCAATTCTTGACTTTTAAGAGAACCGCAGACGCAAAGAACTTCGGTTTTTTGAGCCTATCCAAACAGAATACAGGAGCAGTTGCCGGAGTGACCTGTGGCATTGATTCAATCCTCTCGAGCATGGTAGAGGCTATTACGCGTTTCTCATCGTCACTTCGCACATGACCTCCTTTGGCCCAACAATTACTATACTGCACTTTTGCTTCACTTATCTAATTATCCGATGCACAATTGCAGTATATCCCGATATTAATGCAAGGCATTATAATATATTATCAATTAAAAAATCAAATAACTCAAACAGCCGGTACTTCATGCCGCCGTATGGATTCCTAGGAGAAAACCATTCCTGCTAGAACAGCCCGCTGATGGTGCCGTCCTCGTCTACGTCTATGGCCAGGGCCGCAGGGGTCTTGGGAAGGCCCGGCATGGCCATGATCTTTCCGGTATAGATCACCACGAAGCCTGCGCCTGCGGACACGCGGGCGGATGACACGGTGATGGTGAAGGGCTCTTTCGGAAAGCCAGGGATCTTGGGGTTATCGGTCAAGGAGGCTTGCGTCTTGGCAATGCATATGGGCAGGCTGCCGTAGCCCATGTTCTCGATGTTCTTGATCTCGTTTGCGGCCTGCGCGGAGAATTCAACCCCGCATGCGCCATAGACTTCTGTAGCCACGGTCCTGACCTTCTCGGCAATGGGTTGCGCAAGGTCGTAGAGCATGCGGAAGTTATTCGGCTGCTCGCACGCTTCGGCCACCTTCTCTGCCAGCTCCAGGCCTCCTGCACCCCCTGCCTCTCTGAAGTCGGTGATGATGCTTGGAACGCCAAGGTCATCGCAGCGTGCCTTCAGGTCCTTGAGGTCCGCCTCGCTGTCGCTCAGAAAGCGGTTGATGGAGATGAGAGCAGGCACGCCGAACCGGGCCAGGGTATCGAGGTGCTTCCTGATATTGTCGATGCCGTGCAGGGCATATGCCCTGTGGGTCACCACCAGAACTGCGGCCGAGGGCTTGAGCCCGGCAGTGCGGCACTTGATGTGGAAGAACTTCTCCGCCCCGAGGTCTGCGCCGAACCCGGCCTCGGTGACGGTATAGTCCGCGAGCTTGAGGGCCATCTTTGTCGCTAGAATCGAATTGCAGCCGTGGGCGATGTTTGCAAAGGGGCCTCCGTGCACGAGCACCGGAACGCCTTCCACGGACTGGACGAGGTTGGGGTTGATGGCATGCTTGAGCAGGGCGGCCATTGCCCCTGCCCCGCCTATGTCCCGTGCGAACACGGGCTTACGCAGGTAGTCGTAGCCGATGATCACGTTACCTATCCGGTTTTTAAGCTCTTTGAGATTCATGGACAGGCAGAGGATGGCCATGATCTCGGATGCTGCAGTGATCTCGAAACCGTCTTCCCGCATGACACCGTTTATGCCCTTATCCTCAAGCCCCAGGATAATGCTGCGCAAAGACCGGTCGTTCATGTCAATGACACGCTTCCAGACAACATGGCGGGGGTTCACCTCCGGCGTTTGACGGTGATGGAGGTGGTTGTCCACCACTGCAGCCAGCAGGTTGTGGGAAGCGGTAATTGCATGGAGGTCGCCGGTGAAGTGGAGGTTGATGTCCTCCATGGGCAGCACCTGGGAATATCCGCCCCCGGCGGCCCCGCCCTTGAGCCCCATGCACGGGCCCAGCGACGGCTCGCGGATGGCCATGACGGCGCGTTTTCCGATCTGGTTCAGCGCCTGGCCCAGGCCGATGGTCGTAGTGGTTTTGCCTTCTCCCATGGAGGTGGGCGACATGGCCGTCACCAGTATGAGCTTGCCGTCTTTCGCCTCTGAGAGGCGCTCCATGACGGATAGGGGAATCTTGGCGACATTCCTGCCATAGGGGATGATATCCTCGGCGCTCAGGCCCAGAGATGCTGCGATCTCAAAGATGGGCTTAATATCGATGCCCTGGGCGATCTCGATATCTGATTTCATCATCATCCCCGGTGCTCGATCCTTGAACTAGAGGCTCCGGGGTATCCCGAAACCCCGGAGCAGACCCGTGAGCGAGTCCTTGCTCAGGGCATGCTGGTTGACGAGGTCGAGCATCACCTTCATGTTTAAGATGAGCCTGATGCCGGGTGTCGTGGGATAATCGATGTCCTTGTCTGAAATGATCGTGATGTCTTCCT
>JBEKLI010000130.1:0-6003 GCA_050010275.1 Desulfomonilia bacterium
ACAGACTCCTGGCCGATCATGGCATCCACGACAAGGAGGATGTTTTCCGGGTTTGTAGCTGCCTTGATCTCATCCAACTCCGACATAAGGGTGTCATCAAGGATGGTCCGGCCGGCCGTATCAAAGAGTACAACGTCTAAGCCCTTGATCTGGGCAGCCTCCATGGCATCTTTACAGATCTGCGGCGGGGTCTTGCCTGTGGCAGAGAATACGGGTATATCCAGACGGCTCCCTAAGACCTTCAGCTGGTCGATGGCGGCGGGCCGGTAGATGTCCGCGGCCACCATCATGGGCCTCTTGCCTTTCTTCTGAATGAATCTGGCAACCTTGGCGGTTGTTGTGGTCTTGCCGCTTCCCTGGAGCCCTACCATCATAATGGCGTTCACTGCCCGGCCGGAGAGTTTCAGGGAGGTATCCACCGGCCCCATGATACCCACGAGTTCGTCGTAACAGATCTTGACGAAGTGTTGCTCAGGGGAAATTTTCAGCTTCTTGCCGCCATGGGCGACTTTTGTATGAACAATCTCACCGAGGGCCTTGTTCTTTACATTGTCGATGAACTCTTTGACGACATGGAATTCCACATCTGCTTCCAGCAGCGAGATCCGGATCTCTTTTATAGCATCATCGATGTGCTTTTCCTGGATGGTAACCTTGCCCTGAAAGATATTCTGAGCTTTGCGAAATCCATCAGAAATCAGCTCTAGCATGCTCGCTCTCCCATAAGATCTAGAAACTCTATGCTATCCAATATCTGCTGCACATGTCAATGTGGGTGCGCCATAAAAACAGAGATGTATAAAACACATATCAGACACACTATGCTGCTTTATAAGACAACATGCACCATGTTAAGCACAGGAGGCAACCAGCCCTCCATAGAGTCATTTCATAAGCTTTGTCAAGGACAGCGCGGGGTACCATCCGGTAATGAGCGGCTAGCAAGACGATACTCAGGTTATTTAACCTAAGAATAAATGAGTTTTAGGTTTTAAGTTTTAGGTTTAAAAGTAAGAGCTCCAATACACCTAAGTAAACGTGTCCTTCTTAAAACTTCAAACTTAAAACCTAAAACTCCATGACTTACCCCTCTTCCCCCAGCTTCAAGATCCTCTCATAATCGTGGCTGACCTTGGTCTGTATCTGCTCGATCTCCTTGTCGGTGAGGTGTCTGAACCTGCCCTGTCCGCTTAAGTATTCCGAGACCGGCATAAGCTTCTTTTCAGATGGTTTATAGGTAATCCGATATTTCCCATTAACCACTTCATAGAGCGGAAATACGCAGGAATTCACAGCCAGCCTCCCATACTTGATGGCATCGGCAGGCTGGATCCTCCAACCTGTCGGACATACCGACAGTATGTGAATGTAAGCAGGGCCCACAATCTCACTTGCCCGCTTCACCTTGTCCAGGAGGTCAAAGGGAAAGCTCGGACATGCAGTGGCCACATAGGGGATATTGTGGGCAACAGCTATCTGGACCATGTTCTTCTTCTGCGTCTGCTGGCCGATGCTCTTTTTTCCCGCAGGGCTTGTGGTAGTGCTTGCGCCGTAAGGGGTGGAGGACGAGCGCTGGATGCCGGTGTTCATGTAAGCCTCGTTGTCATAACAGATATAGATTATGTCATGGCCTCGTTCCAAGGCACCCGACAGCTGTCCCATGCCTATGTCCGCCGTGGCTCCGTCGCCGCCCATTCCCACAAAGTTGATCTTCTTTTGCGGAAGCTTGCCCTTTCGCATCATGGCCTTCATACCGGCTTCGCAACCCGAGATGACCGCTGAGGGATTCTCGAAGGCATTGTGGATCCACGGCACCTTCCACGAAGTCAGGGGCAGGGGAGAGGAGATGATCTCCATGCATCCCGTTGCCATGGCCACGATGGTATCCTTGCCCAGAGCCTTGAGCACGAGACGCACGGCCAGGACTTCCGCACAACCCTGGCATGCCCGGTGGCCCGAGGCAAAGTATTCAGCCCTTTCGACATTTTTCGGAGAAGAAACCGATGTCTTAGCCATGATAAGTCTCCCTATCCTCTCAACCCATACAGGGTGAAGCCTTCGGTGTCGCCGGACTGCGCCTTTTTCTTGCCCTCAAGAATGATCGTCCTGAAATCCTCGGGTGATACGTCCCTGCCGGCCAATCCTGCCACATAATTTACCATTGTCGGGGCGCCATCTTTCTTGTAGAGGGCAGAGCGTAATTCAGAGGCAACCGGACCGCCGGGTCCTCCGAAACTGATGGCCCGGTCGAGCACAATGAGATATTTCTTGCCGAGTGCAGCCTTGCGGAATTCATCCAAGGGGAATGGTCTCCACAACCTGATCTTTATGGCCCCAACCTTCTCACCTTCATCCCTCAAGGTATCCACGACCTCGACCGCAGCCCCTCCGTAAGAGCCCATGGTGACGATGCAATACTCGGCATCCTGGGCCCGGTATGTCTCAATAGGCTTGTAGTTCCTTCCCGTGAGCTTACCCCACTCATCCCATGCCTTCAAAATGTAGGGATAGGAGCCCTGCACACCCGCTTCGCGGTTCATCTGCGCCTCGGTATAAATTTCCGGCATGCCGAAACACCCCATGGAAACAGGGTTGTCCGGATGGAGTGTGTTCTTCATCTTGAACTCGGGCAGATACCGCCTGATGAGCTCGTCTTCTTCATATTCCACCGGCTCGATCATGTGGGTGAGGATGAACCCGTCGAGGTTTATCGCCACAGGCAGCAACACATTCGGGTCTTCGGACATCCTGAAGGCGCAGAAAATGTTGTCGTATGTCTCCTGCCCGTTCTCCACAAAAACGTGTATCCAGCCGGCATCCCTGACCATCATGACATCACTGTGGTCGTTCCAGATGGACAGCGGGCTGGAAAGGGATCGGTTGGCAAGGGCCATAACCATTGGGAGTCTCATGGCTGCGGCGATGAAGAAGATCTCGCTCATAAGTGCGAGACCCTGGGAGCTCGTAGAGGTGAACGTCCTGGCACCGACTGCTGCTGAACCGCAGCACACGCTCATGGCGGAATGTTCGCTCTCCACAGGAATGAACTCGGCATCCAGCTCGCCGTTAGCCACGATCTCGGCAAGATGCTCCACGATGTGCGTCTGGGGCGTGATCGGGTATGCAGCAATGAGATCCACGTTCGCCTGTGTTACGGCATCGGCGATGGCTATCGATACCTCAACACCTTTTCGTACCTTGCCCATGGCTCACTTCTCCTCGATAATCATGGTTATGCACTTCACCGGACACTCTGCAGCACATATCCCGCATCCTTTACAATAGGTGAGATCGGCTTCAAAGTGCCCTTCCTCGGCCTCATGGATGCAGGCCTCCGGGCAGTACAGCCAGCAAAACATGCATTTGATGCACTTCTCCTTTTCGACAACAGGCCTTTCCGATCGCCAGGATCCTGTCTCGTATTGTACGGAATTGCCGATCTCGATGACTACCCCGCCTATTTCCAGTTCCTGCCACGTGATCTGATCCATCGGTTTCGCCATAGCCTTACCCCTTGATCACGACTTCGTTGTAGGCCCTTTCCAGGGCCTTCAGATTCCTCTCGCCAAGCTTGGAGCCGAAACGCTCCAGGAGCGGTCCCTTGATATCATCAATAGCAATCAGACCTGTTGCCTTGATGAACGCACCGATCATCGTGGTATTCACGATCGGCCTGCCAACTTCCTCGATGGCGATCCTGTTGGCATCAACCGTGGCCACGCGGATTGCCGATCCCTTGGAGGTTTCCACCTCTTCCGGGGTTTTCCTGGTGTTCATGATAAGAATACCGCCTTCCTTCATACCTTCAGTCGGGTCCAGGAGCGCGACAAGCCCCGGATCCAGGACTATAACCACATCCGGGTTGTAGACCTTGGCCCTGATATTGATCTTCCGCTCGTCAACCCTGCAGAAGGCAACGACCGGTGCACCTCGGCGTTCAGGACCAAAGCTGGGGAAAGCCTGCGCAAATCTGCCCGTATCGATGGCTGCGATGGCTATGAGCTCAGCTGAAGTGACAGCTCCCTGTCCGCCTCTCCCATGGACCCTGATCTCATGCATATATGCTCCTAAAGGGAAATTGAATGGTGATTCATATCATCCTTGGGTTTGTGATGTCAAGAAAAGATGAATCATTATATATGGGTAAAAATGCAAGAAGGGCATGTAAATCCCTGTAGATATGGCATTATAACAAGCAGGAAGAAATAGCTGCCGCGCCCGGGAGTCCGCATCCTAGAAAGGTCCCTCGATCTGGTTTCTCCTCTCCAGAATAAAGTCGTAGAACTTCATCATGAGCGGCATGAATTTGCGTTTCTTGTTCCTCACCACAAAGAATTCCCTCTTTGTGTCCAGGTCTTTGATGGGAAGCGCTACCAGGGTTTTGTTCTTGATCTCGCCTGCGATGACATTCTTGGAGAGAACAGCCACCCCGAGATTCGCTTCCACCGCCCGTTTGATGCCTTCCGAGGAACTCAGTTCCATAGTGACTTTCCGCTCAATTCCATATCGCTTGAGTACATATTCAATGATACTCCTCGTGCCTGAGCCTTCTTCCCTCAGGATAATGGGCTCGGGCTCCGAGGAGAGCGTCTTCATAGTGAGGTGATCCATCTTCGCCCAGCGGTGCTTGGGAGAACATACGATGACCAACTCGTCCTTCATGAAGAACTCGCTCTGGAGGTCAGGGTGCTTTGGGGGGTCCTGCATAAAGGCAAAATCGAGTTCACCTGCCACACACTGCTCCACTGCCTCCTGCCGGTTCTGGATATGCAGGGCGATCTCGGCCTTGGGGTAAAGTTCCTTGAACTCGCCTAAGAACCTTGGCAGGACATAGATCCCCACCGTACTGGAGGCCCCGAGTACCAGTCTGCCCACATCCCCTGAACTGAACTCATTCATCACAGCATCGATCTCGTCGATCAGATTCAGCAGCCGCTCGGAATATTCAAAAAAGACCTTTCCGGCATCCGTCAAAGTGATCTTGCGGTTTATCCTGTCAAAAAGGCGGACATTCAGCGAATCTTCCAGATCCTTGATTTGGATGCTCACCGATGGCTGTGACAGGTGCATCTTCTTGGCGGTCTTGGTTATGCTTAATGTCCGCGCAGTTATATTGAAGATGTGTACCTGATGTATGTTCATAACATCCCTAAAAGCATAATTTACTTTTGTTTAACAATATCATAAGAGAAAAATATTTGACATTGCCAAAATAGCTCCTATATATACGCCCCAGCCTATAGCAATCTTTCAAGGGCTATAGACCTCCTTTTAGGCCCACTACCACCTCTTATTGAGTGGGCCCTTTTTTTTTGCTATTAAGCAATTATGAAGGATGATAAACCTTTTCATGCCCCCTTCACCCGGCTCAAGGGGATCAGGCTGCCTGAAAAAAAGAAATCAGAACCCAAGAAGCAAAAGACGCCCCTGATCGAGCCTTCAGAAAACGGCCCAGGCACAGAGACCGAGTCCGCCCTGTTCACCAAGGCCATGGAAGGCGTGATGCCGATACCGAACGATCGTGTAACGCCTGAACCCATGGATCAGGCATCCATAGCACACCAGGTGCGCGAGCATGCGAACAGACAGGACAAAGAGGTCATGGATACACTCCATGCCTTGGTCTCGGGAAAGTCCCGTTTTGACATCACCTGTACGGGAGAATATCTGGAAGGCCATGTGATATCACTCGATCCAAGGGTATTAAGGCAGCTGAAATCAGGCGAACTCACCATCCAGGCACACCTCGACCTCCACGGACATATAAAGGAAGAAGCCAAAACCGCACTCATCAATTTCATCCAGAACTGCCATGCCATGGGATACAGGAGTCTGCTCGTCATCCATGGCAGGGGGCTGAAATCAGATACCGGCCCCGTTCTCAAGGAAGGGGTAGTCCGGTGGCTTACTACCGGGACCCTCTCACACCTGGTGCTGGCCTTTTGTTCTGCCCGCCCGTGTGACGGCGGCACCGGGGCGCTGTATGTGCTTCTCAAAAAGAGA
>JBEKLI010000131.1:0-5965 GCA_050010275.1 Desulfomonilia bacterium
TATATGGGTGTGTAAGGTCTTCCCCGCGTACATGAAGGAGTGCATCATACATGACATCCCCGGTAAGGATGCCCTCGATGCCCTCGGTCTTCAGGATATTCACTGCCGTTTGGGTGGGGCAGAAATGGTGATCGCTTATATGATCAGCCACGATCCGGTTGATCTCTTCGGGCATTGTTCTGTCATAGCTGCGGACCCCGGCCTCCACATGCCCGACCCTAATCCCAAGCTTGACAGCGGCCAGTGCGCCCGCAAGGGTGGAGTTCGTGTCTCCGTACACAAGGACCATCTTAGGTGTTTCCTTAATCAGCACATCTTCTATACCTTGAAGCATGAGCGCTGTCTGGCGTGCATGGCTGTCAGAGGCTATCCCGAGGTAATAGTCCGGAGCTTGAAGGCCCAACGAATCGAAATGAAGGTCCGACATGGTGTAGTCGTAATGCTGGCCTGTGTGCAGCACCTTGTACGGTATGCTCAGGTCCTGAAACGCCTGCACAACGGGTGCAAGCTTGATGAATTGGGGACGCGCCCCGACGATATGAAGGATGATGTTTATTCCCTCCGGATTCAAGCATGAACCAGGGCAGGCCGACCCGGCCGGCCTACATCTTCACTACCTTGCAGTCGCGCTGGAGTTTGGCAGAGAGCTCTGCACGTAATTTTTCAGCCTTTTCCAGCGTATTGAATGTGCCCCATCTCACGGAGGTCATCTTGCCGTCCTTGACGATGCGGAAGGTGAGCTTGTACTTTTCCTTAAGCCCATTGGCGTATGTCTTAGCCTGGTACTTGCTCTTGAACGCACCGACCTGGATAGTATAACTATCCCCGCCCTGTGCCGAGGTGTCCTTTTGGTTGAGGAGATCATAGAACGTATAATCGATGGGGCCCACCGAGCTTGATTTAGTCTTGGGTTGTTCGGTTATGACCTTGGGTTTCTCCTCAGGAGAGAAAATACTGTTCCATGCACTGTGAATGGGGTCAAGGGAGAGTTCCGATCGGTTGCCGAAATATGAGAAGATAAAGCTTGCGCCGGCGAGCAAGCCCAAAGAGAGGAAGAGCAGCGCCATATTCTTCGCGAGCGAAGATTGCCTGGGGTGGCGTCTTCTCTTCTTATTTTTATTTGTTTTCCTCATAATTTCATTACATAGCCTCTGGGGCATCGATGCCCATGAGCGCCAGGGCATTGGCAATGACCTGTTTTACCGCATCGATAAGTACAAGCCTTGCCGAAGTCAATGGAGCATTCTCGGTTATCACCCGATTTCTATTATAGAACCTATGAAAAGCCGTTGCAAGATCCAAGAGATAAAAAGCGATCCTGTGCGGCTCGAGGTCGCAAGCGGCCGAGACGACCACGTCCGGGTAACCCGCCAGGACCTTGATCAGGTCGAGGTCATCACCCTGGGAAAGCAGGCCCAAGTCCGTAACTTCGGGCTTCAGGCTCCTTGCCTGCTCGGCGGCATTCCTCATAATGGAACAGATCCGGGCATGGGCATACTGGATGTAGTAGACAGGGTTCTCATCACTCTTCTTCTTGGCAAGGTCAAGGTCGAAGACGAGCTGGGCATCGCATCTCCTCATCATGAAGAAATACCTGGCCACATCTTTGCCCACCTCATCGATGATCTCTCTTAATGTCACGAATTCGCCTGCGCGTGTGGACATGGATACGGGCTTACCGTCGCGCACGAGCGAGACGAGCTGGATCAGCAGGGCATGGAAGCAGTCTTCCTGGGCTCCCAAGGCGGCAAAGGCCGCCTTCATCCTGGGCACATAGCCGTGGTGGTCGGCGCCCCAGATGTCGATGATCCGATCAAAACCCCTGTCCAGCTTGTCCTTGTGGTAGGCGATGTCCGGCGCAAAGTAGGTGAGTGAGCCGTCCTGCTTCCGCAGCACCCGGTCCTTCTCATCACCAAAGAGGGATGTCTTGAACCATAGGGCGCCATCGGCCTCATAGCTCAAGCCTTTTTCTTTGAGGTATCTCAAGGAATCTTCGACCTTGCGATTCCGATACAGGCTCGACTCGTTGAACCAGCGATGAAAATGAACATTAAAGAGGTTCAAATCTTCCTTGATGCCCTGCATGATGGTATCAGCAGCGAACTCCCTGCAGATCACAACCGCTTCATCATGATCTCTTTCGAGAAGATCCTTGCCGTGGACCTTGGTGAGATCATCGGCGATCACTCTGATATAGTCACCCTGGTAGCCGATTTCAGGAAAAGCTTCCGGATCGCCGTGGATCTCCTTGTAGCGGGCCAGTACGGACAGCCCCAGGTTGTTCATCTGATTGCCGATGTCATTGATGTAGTATTCGGCCTGGCATTCAAACCCTGCCGCATCCAGGATACGAACGAGTGTGTCACCCACAGCCGCCCCTCTGCCATGGCCTATGTGGAGCGGTCCGGTGGGGTTTGCGCTGACGAACTCTACCTGGACCTTCCTGCCTGCGCCATAGTCGGTTCTCCCGTAGGCTTTCCCTTGTGAGACGATCTCCTCCAGGGCGCTCACCCACATGGCTGGGTTTAAGTAAAGGTTGATAAAACCAGGCCCCGCCACCTCGATCTTCTCCAGGAAGCCGGAGTGAGACTCTAGTGCCTGCTTGACAAGATTGGCCACCTCTCGGGGAGATTTCTTTGCCTTCTTGGCAGCCGCCATGGCGACATTCGTTGCAAAATCACCGAACTCTTTATTGGGAGGGATGCTTACGGAAATGCCGTCGAGATCAAGTTCAGGCAGAGAGCCTGAAGTGATGAGCCCGGTCACGGCATCTTTCAGTAGCCTTTCCACCTTGTCCTTCATGGGCGCCTCTTTTATATGTGTCGCTTAAGACTTTTTGACTGATCAATTCAGGTGCCTCTTTAATATCAATCCGGCTGTTTGTCTAGGAATTAAAATGATTAAAAGATATGCCTTAGGTGAGTTGTGCAAGGTGGAAAAGTTTTAAGTTTGAGGTTTGAAGTGTTAGGACAATTGAACAAGTATCATCATACATTACATGGGAACTTATAACTTTAAACTTAACACTTAAAACCACCTCTCGTTGCCGATAGTTTGAATATTGACAATGAGGAGGAGAGATTCTATAAGACCTTTGTTAGCAGTTGAGGGAGGCGAGTGCTAAGAATCAAAACAATGCCCGAGCTAACTGATCGAGATAAAAGCATTTTAAATGCAATCATCCGCGAGTATGTGGAAACTGGTGAACCGGTGGGTTCGAGGATTATTGCACGGAAATACCTCTACACCCTTTCTCCGGCCACGGTCCGCAATGTCATGTCCGACCTCGAGGAGATGGGCCTTTTATACCAGCCCCACGTGTCAGCCGGGAGGATACCGACCCCCGAGGGCTTTCGCTGCTATTTGAACGACATCATGGAAGTCAAGTCGCTGCCGAGAATGGAAAAGACCATGATCTCCCGCCAGATGTCACATGATACGGGCGACATCAGGGAGACCTTGAGAAAGGCATCCATACTCCTCTCGAAAATCTCCCAGAACGCCTCGATCATCATTCTGCCCAGGTTCGATACGTTCTTCTTCAAGCGGATCGATTTTATCAGGCTCGACGAGAGCAGGGTAATGGTTGTGCTGGTAAGCCGGGCCGGCATGGTCTACAACCACATCGTCCATGGTGAGGACATATCGCAGAGTAAGCTCGATCAGTATGCAAACTACCTGAATGAGGCCTATGCGGACCTCACCATTCATGAAATGCGGGACAAGCTCGTCAGAGAAATGTCCAGCGAGAAGGCGAAGTTCGATTCCCTTATCAGCCGGGCCCTTGACTTAGGGATGATTGCATTGAAGGCCGTTAAGGACATTCCCGACATCGTCATCCAGGGAAAGGATACCGTATTCAACAAGCCTGATCTTGCCGATCTTACCAAACTGAGAGATATCGTGAATGCCTTTGAGGACAAGGGCCGGATCGTACGGATACTCAACAGGGTGCTTGAGGTGCCGGGTGTTTCGGTTCTGCTTGGTGAAGAGATGGAGCATATTGGAATGGATAATTTCAGCATGGTGGCCACCGGATACCACAAGCGCAATATACCCGTGGGTTCCCTGGGGGTGATCGGACCCATAAGGATGGACTACACGCGGGTGATACCGCTCGTGGGATATATGGCGAGGTTCTTGAGCGAGTTGTTGGAGGATATGTAGGTGCAGGACGAGGGAGACAACATGAATGAGATGAACAATAGAAACGTCGAGGAAATGCAACCTGCCCAGGAAGAATCGATTGAGTCTGTTAAGGCCCCGGAGCCGTCTATTGATGAGCTCAAGGCACAGGTGGTGGAGATCACGGATAAATACTTAAGGGCCCTGGCAGAGATGGAGAACATGAAGAAGCGCCAGCAGCGGCAGTACGCCGATGTGCTGAAATACGGCAAAGAATCCGTCTTAAAGGATTTTCTCCTGGTCTATGATGCCATTGAGAAATCCATTGCCTCCGCCCTTGGACTCTTTCCGGATGACGATAATTTCATCAAAGGCTTGAGGATGACCGAGAAACTGATGCTTGAGACCTTGAAAAAACACGGCGCGGAACCTATACAAACAACGAATGTCGTCTTTGATCCGAATTATCATGAGGCTATGATGCAGGTGGTCAGGGATGATCTTGATCACGGCATGGTGGCCGACGAGATCGAGAAAGGCTTCTTATTAAATGACAGGGTATTAAGACCTGCGAAGGTAACGGTAGTTTCTTAAGAGGAGAAAACGTAAGGGAGGATTATTCACATGGGAAAGATATTAGGAATTGACCTTGGTACAACCAATTCCTGTATGGCAATTATGGAAGCGGGCGAGCCGAAGGTCATCCCCAATGCAGAAGGTGCAAGGACGACGCCTTCGGTGGTTGCATTCACCACAAGCGGTGAGCGCCTTGTGGGGCAGGTTGCAAGACGTCAGGCCATTACAAATTCCGAGAAGACCATGCATGCCATCAAGCGCCTCATCGGCAGGAAGTTTGATGATAAAGAAGTCCAGAAGGATATCAAGGTGATGCCCTTCAAGATCGTCAAGGCGGATAATGGAGATGCCGCCATCCAGATCGAGGAAAGGAAATATGCGCCCCCGGAGATCTCGGCCATGGTCCTTCAAAAGCTCAAAATGGATGCTGAGGCGTACCTGGGTGAGAAGATCGAGGAGGCTGTCATCACCGTGCCGGCATACTTCAATGACTCGCAGAGGCAGGCCACCAAGGATGCGGGTAAGATCGCGGGTTTTGAAGTGAAGAGGATCATTAATGAACCTACTGCGGCGGCCCTTGCATACGGTCTTGACCGGAAGAAAGAAGAAAAGGTGGCGGTGTTCGACCTCGGCGGAGGAACATTCGATATATCCATCCTTGAGATCGGCGACGGCGTATTCGAGGTGAAGTCCACCAACGGTGACACCCACCTGGGCGGGGAGGATATCGACAACCGGATCATCGACTTCCTGGTTTCCGAATTCAAGAAGGAGACCGGCGTAGACCTGAGCAAGGACCGCATGGCCCTCCAGAGGCTTAAAGAGGGTGCGGAAAGGGCAAAGCACGAGCTATCCTCCATGATGGAGACCGAGGTCAATCTCCCTTTCATCACGGCGGACCAGTCCGGGCCCAAGCACCTCAATATGAAACTCACCAGGGCCAAGCTTGAAAACCTGGTGGAAGACATCATTGCAAACCTCGAGGGACCGTGCAGGAAGGCATTGACCGATGCAGGGCTCACCCCCAAGGAGATCGATGAGGTCATCCTCGTTGGGGGTCAGACGCGTATGCCCAGGGTGGTGCAGAAGGTCAAGGAGATCTTCGACAAGGAGCCCCACAAGGGTGTGAACCCCGATGAAGTGGTGGCCGTTGGCGCCGCAGTGCAGGCAGCTGGCCGCCGGACCGACATCGTTCTCGGCCCGCAGGACCAGATAACCGACGGTGCCGGTGAGGGCGGCCGGCGAAGAGGAATACGCACCCGAA
>JBEKLI010000132.1:0-5933 GCA_050010275.1 Desulfomonilia bacterium
CGTTCCCTTTGGGGCTCTTCGACTGCTGCGGCGTGAGTGACGGTGCAGCCTGTGCCATTGTGACCACACCCGAGATCGCCAAATCCCTCGGCAAAAAGGACATCATCTCGGTCAAGGCGCTCCAGCTGGCGCTCAGCAATGGAACCGAGTTGTGTTTCAACGACTGGGATGGTGCCCACTTCGTGACAACCACAAAGGCGAGTAAGGCAGCCTACGATGAGGCCGGTATCAAGAACCCCAGGGAGGAGATCAACATGATGGAGGTGCACGACTGCTTCTCCATCACCGAACTCGTTACTATGGAAGACCTCCACATCTCCGAGCGGGGCAAGGCACCCAAGGATATCATGGACGGCTTCTTCGACCGTGACGGCAAGATCCCATGCCAAATCGACGGCGGCCTCAAGTGCTTCGGCCACCCTATCGGTGCATCGGGCTTAAGGATGCTCTACGAGATGTATCTCCAACTTTTAGGCCGTGCGGAACAGAGGCAGCTCAAAAACCCGAGATATGGCCTTACCCATAATCTTGGAGGATTCCCCATGATGAATATCTGCAGCATTGCCATTGTCGGCAGATATGGAAATTAGGAGGTTAAGCCATGGCAGATCATTCCAAGGTCGGAAAAGAATATGCTGTAGTCCAGTGGGAAGTTGAGCGGGGGAAGATACGGGAGCTCGTGAGGGCCATAGGTGACCCTGATCCCATTTATGTCAGCAAGGATGCCGCCATAAAGGAGGGGTACAAGGATTCTCCGGTTTCTGCTACGTTCCTCACCGTGCCCATGATGTGGTCCTCATCCATGCCGGTGGTGATCACGGACCTGTCCATCAACTTTGCTATGTTGTTGCATGGAGAGGAAGAATACGAATACTACCAGGAGATCTATCCTGGCGATGTCATCACCGCAACGCCCAAGGTGGCGGCCATCGAGGAGAAGACCAGCAAGTCAGGAAAGAAGATGGACATGGTGACTATCGAGCTGCTCTATGTAAATCAACGGGGCGAGAAGGTTGCAAAGGCCAAGACGCTCCTCGTTGAGAGAAAGTAGGAGGACTCTATGGCGAAACAGATTTACTTTGAAGATATCGTAATCGGTACAGAGATGCCCAAGCTCGTCAAGAGCCCCCTGCAGAAGCTCAATCATGTCATCTATGCAGGGGCCTCAGGTGATTTCAACCCGCTGCACACGGATGATGATTTTGCAAAGGCAGTGGGGATGAAGGATGGGATGATCACCCATGGCATGCTTGTCATGGGATTTGTCGGGCAGGCTGTCACGAATTGGATACCCAAGAAAAACCTCAAACGGTTCGGGGTGAGATTTGCCGGTATGACCAAGCCGGGCAACACCATCACCGTTACCGGAAAGGTTATAGACAAAAAGAGCCAAGGTGGTGTTAACCTTGTTACCTGCGAAGTCACGGCTGTAGATGAGACAGGGGATGTGAAGGTAACGGGGAGCTTTGACGCGGCCCTTCCGACAAAGGGCTGATTTCAAGCATACTTCAGGAGGATAAAGATATGGCAAAGATCGATTTTTCTGGAAGGGTGGCAATCGTGACAGGCGCCGGCGCAGGCCTGGGGAGGCAATATGCCCTTGAGCTTGCGAAACGGGGTGCCAAGATCGTGGTAAACGACCTCGGGGGCAGCCGTGACGGTGTGGGTCATAGCGATGCTGCGGCGAACAAGGTTGTGGATGAGATCAAGGCTTTTGGCGGCCAGGCTGTTCCGAACTATGACAACGTAGCAACTGCCCAGGGTGGTGAGAACATCACCAAGACCGCCGTGGAGGCCTTCGGCAAGGTGGACATTCTCATCAACAACGCAGGGATCTTGAGGGACAAAACCTTCAACAAGATGGAAGAGGAGAATTGGGATACGGTCATGGCCGTACATTTAAGGGGTGCGTACTGCGTGTCCAAGCCGGCCTTCGTGAATATGAGAGAAAACGGTTATGGCAGGATCATCATGACCACATCGGGTGCAGGCCTGTTCGGCAACTTCGGGCAGAGTAACTACGCATCCGCCAAGATGGGACTTGTCGGGCTCACCAACGTGCTCAAGCTTGAAGGTGCCAAGTACAATATCAAGACCAATGTGATCGTCCCTGTTGCCGCTTCCCGCCTTACCGAGGATGTCCTGCCTCCACAGCTCTTTGAAAAGATGAAGCCCGATTTCATTACACCGGCAGTGCTCTATATGTGTTCGGAACAGTGCCAGGACTCAGGCATGATCATCAATGCAACGCTGGGCTACTACAGCCGCTCTGCCGTGGTGACCGGCCCCGGCGCTTTCCTCTCCGACGGCCATAGGGTACCGGAGCCCGAAGAGATCATGGAGGCCTGGAGCAAGATCAAGAGCCTTGAGAACCCGAAATATTTCGATCAGCTCCCGGAGATGTTCGGCGTTCTGGGGCCGCTCCTCCAGTAGGAAATACAACCGGAGGATAGAAGGTACTCTCTATCAAGAAACGAGCTTCTCACCCATACCCTCTTCCCCTGGATTTAGGGGGAGAGGGCCGGGGTGAGGGGGACACTATTTCTATTCAACTTCGTTTATGAGAAATTATTCTCTACGGATCGGGTATTAAGAACGGCTCACACAGAGGAACCATACTTCGTATTCCCTGGGCAGGAAAAGGGCGCATGACGCCTCCTCTACGGCTCCAACCGTAATGACATAACGAGAGTTCCTGGAAAGTTTCTTTTTCATCCCTGCCTCAGCAGGGAATTTTTCTCTATTCGTGCCATTGATCTCCATGATCGACGGGGTGTGCGAATGGCCGCGAAAGAGGATCTTATATGGCAGGATCGCCTTTATGTCTATGAGGGGGTGGTTATCCGTGATGGGCCAGCTTGTCGCGGCAGGCCAGTTAAAAGGTGCGGAATGGGCAAAGCATATTTCACCCAGGGTGATGGTGTAAGGCATGTCTGAAAGGAAGGAGAGGATCTCGGGAGAGATGCTGTTTGCATGTGGGCCCGTGTGATTGGTCAGGATGGCATATTCATTGTTGCCCTTGACTGACCTTACATTGTGCTCTTTCAGGATCGCCACGGCATCTTCCAGAGCAAGCGGGGCCAGCGAATCGCATATATCGCCAAGATGGATGATGCTCTCAGCCCCAAGATCCTTGAGCATAAGGATCGCATCATTGAGGAGGTCGTTCCTGCCGTGACTGTCCGCAATGAGCCCGATGGGTCCGTCTGTGTCGGGTTCCATTCGGTCAGGCATAGAGGAAAGCTTTTGTGTTTGCAAGGGGAATGCTGGACCACCCTATGAGTGCCTTGACAGGGTGACCCCGTTCGTGTATTAAAGGTTAAAGTGAAGCTTTAATATATACCTTCCTAAGGGGGACACATATGCCCGATTATGATGCGGTTGTCATCGGGGCAGGCAACGGCGGTTTGACAGCGGCACTTACCCTTGCTAGGGCTGGTCGTAAGGTTCTTCTCCTTGAAAGGCACAATGTTCCAGGCGGGTGCGCCACGAGCTTTGTTAGGGGTCGGTTCGAGTTCGAGGTAGCCCTCCACCAGCTCAGCGGCATGGGCTCCGCAGAAAAGCCCGGGCCATTGAGATCGATCCTTGGGGAGATGGGGGTCCTTAATAAGCTCGAATTCGTGGAGATTGAAGACCTCTACAGGGTTGTCTTTCCAGGCACCTTTGACATCACCCTGAAGGCCGATCGTGATGAAATCATCAAGGAGCTCGACAAGAGGTTCCCCAAGGAGAGCGATGCCATCAAGAGGTTCTTTGATTTTCTCTATGAATTCAGCATGCAGCTCATACAGGGGCTCTTTTTCCACGACCCGAATATCTCGAAAGAGAAATATCCTCTCTATTTCAAGTATGCACTCAAGAACACCCAGGACGTCCTGGATGAATACTTTGAGAACCCCATGTTGAAGGCCGTCTTAAGCGTTTATTGGGGGTATGTCGGGGTCCCTCCCAGCAAATTGCCCTTTGGTGAATTCGCCATCACGCTGTTCGCCTATATCGAGTTCAAGCCCTACCATTTGAAGGGCGGCTCCCAGGCACTCTCCAATGCCCTGCTCGATGGGTTCCTGCAGGCAGGGGGAGAGGTGCGCTTTAACTGCGGGGCTAAAAAGATCCTGGTCAAGAATGGCATGGTCACCGGAGTTCTCTCCGAGGATGGGGACATTGTTACTACGAATTATGCGGTCTCCAATGCGAGCACGATAAGCACCTTTGCCGAGCTCATAGACCGGGAAGAGGTCCCAAGCAGCCAGATCGAGATGATGAAAAGCTACACCATCGGACCCTCGGCATTCACGGTCTATGCCGGTCTCGATTGCGAGCCTGGCGAGCTTGGTATTCACGAGACGACGAACTTCATCACCACCACCTTGGATATGGACAGGGTCTTCGCCACATGGAATACCATGGAAAAACAAGAGTGGGCTCTGCTCACCTGCTATGATGTGTCTGATCCCGACTTCTCACCTCCGGGCACCTGCCAGGCAGCCATCGTTGCACTCCAGTATGCTGAACCCTGGTACAAGGTCCCGCCTCACCAGTACGCAGATGCCAAGTATCGTTATGCCGAAGGCCTTCTCGAGTTGGCAGAGAGGGTATTCCCCGGTTTTGGCAGCCACATCGAGGAGGCGGAGGCCGCTACGCCCTTGACCCATATGCGCTACCTCGGCCACCCCGGGGGGGCTATCTACGGTTTCGATCAGTTCGCCAAGGATTCCACCCTCTTCATTACAAGCAAATCCCCCATCAAAGGGCTCTACCTTGCAGGTGCTTGGGTGGGGAGCGGAGGATTCCAGCCGACCCTGACATCAGGCAGGTCTGCGGCACGGTCTATCCTCAAAGACATGAGAAAGCAGTAAAGGGGAGGCTGTCATGGCATTGAAGGATGTATTGAAAGACATCGAGGGATACCAGGATATCCGGCACGAGATAGAGATCCTCAAGAAATACGGAACCGATTATACTTCCCAGATAGGTGTAGTGGAACAGATCATCGAGGGCCTTCACCCAAAAAGGATACGGTTAAGGGTCTCGGAGATATGGCAGGAAACGAAAACCACCAAGACGTTGCGTTTTGTTGCCAAAGACGGCTTTCTTCCTCCCTTCCAGGCCGGCCAGTACATCAACATCTTCGTGGATACAGGAAGTATTCGTACAAGCAGAGCCTACAGCATCTCCTCCCCGCCGACCCAGCTCGGATATTATGATATCACTATACGAAGTGTTGAAGATGGTTTCGTCTCGAGCTATTTTCTTGATGAGGTCAGGGTCGGCGATGAACTCGAGAGCACATCGCCATCAGGATATTTTTTCTACAATCCTCTATTCCACGGGGAAGACCTTGTGTTCCTTGCCGGGGGCAGCGGCATCACCCCCTTCATGAGCATGATCAGGGAGGTGGCTGAACGGGGGCTTGCACGAAGGATCCACCTCATCTACGGAAGCCAGGACCCTGAAGATGTGATCTTTCATGATGAGCTCAAGGAGATAACCCGAAGACACAAGAACGTCTCTCTCAGCTTGGTTATCTCAAGCCCACCGAAAGGATATGTCGGGCTCACGGGTTTCATTTCGGCTGAGCTCATAAAGGATGTGATCGGGGATATCTCATCAAAGACATTCTATATCTGCGGGCCCGAGGTCATGTATGACTTTTGTCTGAAGGAGTTGGCCAAGCTCGACATCAAGAAAAGAAGGATCCGTACCGAGGTCTACGGACCACCCAAGGATGTGTCTGCCCAGCCAGGCTGGCCGGAGGGGATCAAGCCGGATACACTCTTCACGATCAGGCTGAAGGGAGGCAAGACAATTGAGGCAAAGGCATCAGAGCCGCTTATGATCTCATTGGAAAGAAATGGGGTTACGATACCTGCGCTCTGCAGATCTGGCGAATGCAGCCTGTGCCGAAGCAAGATCGGCATCGGCCAGATCGCCGG
>JBEKLI010000133.1:0-7246 GCA_050010275.1 Desulfomonilia bacterium
GGTTCGGCCCAGCTTGCCTATGCCGCGGCCTTCACCTGTGGCGTCCAGGCCTCGACCAACTTGATAAACTGGAAGACAGTGTTCGCCACCAACAGTATTTCGGTCGGCACCCTGATTCTGCAACTCGCCGATACCAACGCGGCGGCATTTCCCATGCGTTTCTACCGGCTGGGGGCCACGTTTGCCGGGCCGCCTGTCCTCACCGACTGGGCTGCCGCCAATCGTGCGGTTTCGCTGGATGGCGTCGCGGGTCCAATCCTTGACTGCCAAATCGAAGTCTCGACTGACCTCAAGAACTGGACCCCGACTCCCGCCCTGCTGCAGGGCCGTCGGGCAGGGGATCTTCCAGCAGCCTGGCCGGCAGGGTGTCGTCCTTCCTCCTCAGCCCCTCACGCACGTTGAACGCACGGGCCAGGTTGAAGATCCGCTCGCCGGCCTGTCTGAACCCTGCCACGTCGAGGTCCCACCCCGTGGCTGAGTTGATCACAGGCACGATGTCCTCGGCCATGAGGGCCATGCCCATGAATTTGCAGACGCCCAGGGCATCGAAGGTGGTCAGGGCGTCTTCCATGTCCTTGACGACCTTGGCCTCCAGAGGGTTTTCCTTTGTGGCGTCCTCGATGGTGTTCTCCTCCACGATGAGGAAGGGGATGTCCAAAAAAGTGGGCCCCTGGACATAGGCCGTGATGTGGTCGCCGCCCCGGTTGGCCGTGACATATGCCAGGCCCGTGATCTTGGTGGCCCTGCAGTCATAGGCGGGCAGCTCCATGCCCTTGACATTCATGGCGAACCGCTCGCTGCCATGGCCGAGCTGAGCGGCCATGCGTCTGGTACCCTCGGCCATGAGGTCGCCTATACCCTGCCTGGCAGCAATGCTGCGGACCAGGTCAACCATGGTGTCCGCATTGCCGAACAGGATCTCCTTGCCTCCCGTGTCCTTCTTTTTAAGGATTCCCTTCTCGTAGCACTCCATGGCAAAGGCGATGGTACTGCCTGCTGAGACCGTGTCGAGACCCAGGTCGTTGCACAGGATGTGGGCATAAGTGATGGCCTCAATATCACTGATATCGCACATGGACCCAAAGGTGCCGATGCTCTCGTACTCCGGTCCCTCACCCTTGATGGCGTATTTTCCGGTTTTTATGTCAATGAGCCTGCCGCAGGCGATGGGGCAGGCATAGCAGGCCTTCCTCCCCACCAGGATCTTTTCATTGATGGCCGGTGCATTAATCTTGTCTGCATAGTTGCAGACACCGCTCTGCCAGTTGCGTGTGGGAAGGCCTCCCTTGACGTTGACGAGATCGAGCACCATGGAGGTGCCATACGTCTCGAGCGTTATCTTGAGGAGACTGCCTCAAAAGCCTCCTGGTCGAATATGGGAATCTTCATCTCGCCTTTCACCGCCATGGCCTTGAGCTTCTTGGATCCCATCACCGCGCCGAATCCGCCCCGGCCAAGCGCCCGGTGGCGCTCGTTCATGATAGTGGCATACCTGACGAGATTTTCCCCGCCCGTGCCGATGCAGGCGATGCAGAAGCCTTTGCCAAGCTGCTGTTGGAGGATTGTCGTGGTGTCGAAAACATCTTTCCCCCAGAGCTCGGCTGCATCTCTGAATTCCACTTTGCCATTGTCAATGATGAGGTAGACTGGTTTTTCGGAGGCTCCCTCGATGATGATGCCGTCAAAGCCGCTCCTCTTGAGCTCCCTGCCCCACTTTCCGCCGGAGCCCGACTGGCCCCAGAGGCCTGTCAGCGGGGACTTGGTGACGGCATTATACTTGCCGGAACTGGGTGAGAGCGTCCCGGTTAAAGGCCCCGACATGAAGATGAGCTTGTTCTCGGGTCCGAGCGGATCAACGCCGGGTTTGAGCTCCTGGAAAAGGTACTTGGTGGCTAGACCGCACCCTCCCAGGAGGAGGGAGGCATCTCCTCTGGGAAGAGGCTCTTCCGATACCTTCCTGTGTGTCAGATCCACTCTGAGAATCTTCCCCATGAAACCGGACATGTCCTTTTCTCCTTGCTTCTTCAGTCGGACCGAACGATGGTCGCCATCTTGAGGAGTTTGAGTATGTTTCCCCGCACCTTGATCCTGCCCTTGAGCACACCCACGATGGGATTGAGATCGCCGCAACTGTATGCGGCCACGGTATCGAAGTCGGCCCACAACGCTGCCGAGGGTTTCTCAACCGGGCCATCCTTAATCGATATGCTCCCCTTGTCGAAGATAATGGTGATCGCCACACCGGTGCTCTTCTCCGTCGCCGTGAGACTGCCCGAAATCTTGTTGATCTTCTTCATGCGCT
This sequence comes from Desulfomonilia bacterium, assembly GCA_050010275.1. Taxonomy (GTDB): domain Bacteria; phylum Desulfobacterota; class Desulfomonilia; order UBA1062; family UBA1062; genus MWEI01. The sequence goes on from JBEKLI010000133.1 coordinate 2,303, forward strand.
CCGGGTTGTCGATGTTTTGTTCCATAATAGGCAGCAGAGCGGCACCCAGGCCGTTGAGATCGCCGATAATGTGGATCTCTCCCATTTGGTCTCCTTATCCGGCCCTCACTCGCCGAGATACTCGTTTTTGAATGAGCTTATGGAAGCTGCCATTGCCCGGATGTATTTGGCATTGCGCATGATCTTTCCCATATCCCCCTTCAGTTTGAAAAGCGCCCGAACAACGCCTTCTATAAAGTCTTTTTCACCCTTAACCACCGGTTTAAAGTCGCCATAGGTGCCGGTGACATAGAACCCAGGCTTTATTTCCCCTGGGCTATCGAGCATTTTCAATTCAAGACACTTGCCCCCTTTGATGTTGGCATAAATGTAGTGTGTCTTATCCAGCCCTGATCCCGGGGTGACCTCAAAAAGAAAATCACCTGGAAAATCCAGGGCCCAGTTTTTCCCGTTTTCTACACATGCCGGATCATTGTTCATTGCATCTTTCCATGCATCACACCATTCCTGCGACGGATATAGAGCCATTGTTTCACCTCCTAATTGATTTTTTCTTTCACAAATTCTGGTTATTGTATCCCTTGCCTATAACGTCTCCAGCTCATACCAGTATCTGGCATTCTCCATCTGCTTCAAACCCAGGCCGCCCATCCAGAGTCCCAGCATTTTGCCGTCCCTCCAGTGCTTCTCAAGATCGAATTCCCTCGAGTAACCGTACGAGCCCATATAATCCATGGCAGTGCTGCATACTTTCTCAACTGCCCTACAGGCAAATGTGGATAGTCCGCGTGTCTTGTGCACCAGAGTGTCATCCCACGGATTTTTTCCATAGATGTCAGGGCGATCAACCTCACGTGCGTACATATGGACCCATGCAGATGTCGCCTCGATGAGGATAGCGATATCAGAAAGTGCTGCTGCAACCATACTGTGCTCTTTCAATGGTTTTCCTGCAATGATCCTCTCCGTTGTCCATTTCTTGATGATCTCATAGACGTTTTTCATTACCCCCAGACACATAGCGGCAGTCCCCATGTTCCCATAGGTTATCATCTCTTTGAAATATTTCAGATCATCGCCAGGTCCATGCGCGCGATAGCTCTTCGGCACACGCACTTGATCAAACCAGATATCAGTATTCATGTCTGCCGCCATCCCTGCCTTCTGATAAGGACCTCCGACCGAGACCCCTTTTGTATCAGCGGGCACGTAAATGAAGGCAAAGTCGTTCAGGTCCTTTGACCCCTTCTTCGTGGTGCACACCACACCGTAAAGGTTTGCCACGTCGCCTGAGTTTGTAGGCCATATCTTGTGGCCGTTGATCACCCATTCATCACCCTCGAGTTTTGCAGTCGTCTGAATGGTCTTGCCCTGCATCCGGTCAATGTTCTCAATGTCCGCCCCGCTGGCAGGCTCTGTCATGGCATTGCAGCCGACATAGAGCTCTGAGCCACAGAATTTCGGTCCAAATTCCTCAAGAAGTTTCATATTGCGGTGAGGTTTCAATATGATTGGCAGCATTGGCCATACGGAACACAGGCAGGCAACAGTGAATCCTGAGTCAATTCTCGCCCCCTCCTCACCAAGAACGCAGATCAGTGTGCAGGCATCTGGGATATCAGTCCCACCAACCTCGTACGGGAAAAATGCAGCGTTAATCCCAAGATCGACGAGTACCTCTTTCAACAGGGGTTTGACGATCTTGTGGTGCGTCCAATCCTCATCGATCTTCTGTCTGACCGGTAAATATTTGTCCTTCCCCCACTCCCTCAACACTTTCCCGATATCTGTCACGAAATCGGAAACCCATTCTTTCGGCCTGATAAAATCATCTATGTTCGGCATACCTTTCTCTCCTCCTGTTTATGAATTTCAACTTAAACCGCTTCCTACAGGTTCCAGCCCAGCGAATTGCTGAGAAAACCCTTGAGCTGCTCCTCGTCCGCAACACCCAGCAGGCGGTTCTTTTCCTCGCCTTTTTCGAAGAGAAGGAAGGCAGGACTACACTGAAGATCAAGCTTGTCCTTGAGCGCCCTTCGGGACTCCTCGTCCACCAGGCATACCTTCAGGTCTATGGGAAACCCCTGCACCATCCTGCCGAGCACATCTCTGATCAGATCCGTCTGGCTGATGAACTCGTAATCCCTGCGTATGCACAGCATGAGCACTGGCTTGCCCGTTGAATCAATCTCTTGGTCGAACTCATTGAACTTGATGAGCTTGATGGGGTATTCCCGTTTCCCTCTTCTCTTCATGTCACCACACCACCACAGAATTAATTGCTTCAGAAACTAATGCCCCGAAGGGCTCCTGATAGTGTCCTAATGAAAATTTCGTGCCAAGAGGGGTATGACGAGAGATCTTTCGGGATTTAAGTTAGTTGCAAAAGCAGAGTGGAGGATATGCCCTGGATATATGTTAAACCTTTACACGTGTGTAATATACACAAGTGTAAAAAATGCAGCATAATATGATGATTCAATTGGCCCTAAGAGATCATCCTTAATCGCCTTATCCTTGCTTACCGATACCATGCTCGCGCATCTTCCGGTACAGGGTGGGCCTGCTCATGGAGAGCATACGCGCGGCCTTGGCGATGTTCCAGTCGGTCTGTGTCAGGATATCGAGTATGAGAGCCATCTCATCACCGGACCGGTTATCCCCGGCGCCCGTCTTCGGCGCAGGGCCGAGCATGTACGGCGGGAGGTGCTCCGGCAGGATGACACGATCGTTGCACAGCACGAACGCGTGCTCTATGGCATGCTCCAGCTCTCTCACGTTTCCGGGCCAGGGGTAATTGATGAATATCCTCATCACTTCATCGGAGAGGCCATTGATCAACTTCTTGAATGTATTTTCAAACATGGAGCAGAAGTGATCCACGAGTAGCGGGATGTCTTCCAGTCTCTCCCGCATGGGCGGGAGCTCGATCTCGACCACGTTGAGCCGGTAGTACAGGTCTTCCCTGAATTCCCCCGACTTGACCTTTTCCCGCAGGTTGCGGTTCGTGCTGGCTATGACCCTGGCCTCGGTCTTTTTCGGAGCGGCATCGCCCACGCGCTCGTAGGTCTTTGCCTCAAGGACCCGCAGGAGCTTGGCCTGGATGCGCGGCGGAATGTCCCCGATCTCATCGAGTAAAATGGTGCCGTCCTTCGCCAGCTCGAATCGGCCCTGCTTGTCCTTTATCGCACCCGTGAACGCCCCCCTGGCGTGTCCGAAGAGCTCGCTCTCGAGCAGGTTCTCGGCCAGTGCCGCGCAGTTCACCTTCACAAAGGGTTTGCCCGCCCTCTTTCCCGAATAATGAAGGGCGTTTGCCACGAGCTCCTTGCCTGTCCCACTCTCGCCGGTTATGAGAACCGTGGTCCCGAGATCCGAGAGGGCCTCGACCAGCTTGAAGATATTCTGAACTTTCTTGCTTTTTCCTATGATGTTTTGGAACTTGCTCCTGTCTCTCAGCTCCTCCTCGAGATCGTGAAGCCTAGTGATATCCCGGACTACAAGGACAGCCCCCATATATGCGCCCTCATCGTCCATCAGGGGGGAACACGAGAGCAACACCACCTGCCGGGGCCGTTCATGGTGCTCGCATTCCATACGGAGCTCACGTATGGGCTTTTTCTGTTTCAGGGTTTCCCTAATTACCTTGGAGCAGCTGTGGCTGCACTTCGTGAAACAATCATCAAAGGCTTTTCCTGTAATATTTCTTATGGACATGCCGCTGATGGTCTCGATATGTCTGTTGGCATCGATCACGCGCATGTTCTCATCCACCGTTATGATCGCGTCGTTCACACTCTGAAAGATCGCCTCCAGGTTCGTGCGGTATTTTTCCTTCTCCCTCGTGACAAGCTCTTTCTCATCGATGAGCGCCTTGTGGCTGATGGCCAGTGAGGCAGCCCTCAGCAGATCGTCTTTCCGCACGGGCTTTATCAGGAAATCAAAGGCCCCGCGCCTGAGCGCATCGGTGGCATTGTCCAAGGTAGGATTCCCCGTAATCATGACCACCGGATGCTTCAGGTACAGCGACTTCACCTGCTTGAGCAAGTCCAGGCCCGATTCCCCCCCGAGTACGATATCGATGAAGATGAGGTCCAGCTGGGTGTGGAACAGGATCTTCCGGGCACTCTTGAGGTCCGATGCGGTGACGACATCATACCCTGCTTCCTTCAGGAAGTGGGAGAAGGTGAACCTGATGCTTTCCTCGTCGTCCACGACGAGGATCTTCCTTTTGGGTCTCTTCTTCTCAGTCTCTGCCATGATGTCCCCTTCGTTTAACGTGCCGGCAGGTCGATGATGACCTTGGTGAACTCACCGACCGTGCTGTCGAACCACAGCCTGCCCCCGTGGTTTTTGATGATCCCGTGGCTGATGTTCAGCCCGAGCCCTGTTCCTTCATTCATGGGTTTTGTGGTGAAGAAGGGGGAGCCGATCTTGTCGAGTATCTCCGGCGGTATGCCCGTGCCATGATCGCACACGATGATCCTCAGGGCCTTCCTCCTCTTTATCCGTGTCTTTTCTGCGCGGATCTCGATGATCTTGTTCCTATGGGCTCCCCCGTACTTCTGATTCAGCGCATACCGGGCGTTGCTGATGACGTTCAGGAACACCTGCTGAAGCTGCTGGCTGTTGCAATATAGCCTCGGGAGCCCGCCACCCGTGTCGATCCTCAGGGAGATCCCGTCAATGGCCAGCTGCTTGGCCACAAGCCCGAGACAGGCACTGAGAACCTCATCCAGCGAGGTCGATACGAACTCGTCTTTTCTCACCCGGGCGAAAGAAAGGAGGTTATGGACGATTCCCGTAACCCGCTCCCCTTCCTGGACTATCCTCTGCAGGAGCTCATGGTCTGCAGATGCTCTCCCAGCTTTCTCCAGCAGTATCTGTCCATAGTTGAGGATCCCGTTGATGGGGTTGTTGATCTCGTGGGCCACCCCTGCTGCGAGC
>JBEKLI010000134.1:0-5906 GCA_050010275.1 Desulfomonilia bacterium
GGCCTGCAGACATTAGAGCCCCACTGGATTACGGCCAGACAGATAGAAGCGGCACGTGTTGCCATCACCCGTTTCATAAAAAGGGGCGGCAAGGTATGGATCAGGCTTTTCCCGGATAAGCCCATCACCAAGAAGCCCGCTGAGACGCGTATGGGAAAGGGCAAGGGTGCGCCGGAAGAGTGGGTTGCACCGGTGAGGCCGGGCAGAATACTCTTCGAGATCGACGGGGTTACCGAGGAGCAGGCCAAAGAGGCCTTCCGACTTGCATCCCACAAGCTGCCGGTGAAGACCCGGTTTGTGGTACGGGAGGGGGTCCGATGAAGGTCAAGGAAATCCGGGATAAGACGGCCGGCGAGGTCTCCCAGCTCAAGACGAAACTCGATCGCGACCTGATGAACGCACGCTTCAACAAGGCCATGGGCCAGCTCAAGGACAAGACCCTTATCCTTAAGCTGCGTCGTGATATTGCACGGATCAATACGATCACCCGGGAGAAACAGTAATGGCAGACAAATCGAGAAAGCTGGAGTTGCTGGGAGTGGTCACGAGCGACAAGATGAACAAGACCGTGGTCGTGACCGTCGAGCGGCTGGAAAAGCACCCTGTCTTTGAGAAATATATCCGCAGGCGCGCCAGGTTCAAGGCCCATGATGAACGCAATGAATGCAAGCCCGGCGACAAGGTCCTTATCCGTGAGTGCAGGCCCATCAGTAAAGACAAGAGCTGGAGGGTTGTGAAGATCCTCGAGAGACAGGAATAGATAGGTTTTAGTGGCGGAGGCTACCCATGATCCAACAGCAGACAAGGCTCAAGGTTGCGGATAATTCAGGTGCAAAAGAGGTGATGTGCATCAAAGTGCTTGGCGGAACCAGGCGCAGATATGCCTATTTGGGTGATGTGATCGTTGCGAGCGTGAAAGAGGCCATTCCCCGCTCCAAGGTGAAAAAGGGCGATGTAGTCAAGGCTGTGGTTGTAAGGACCAAAAAGACACAGAAACGCGCCGACGGGACGAGCATCCGGTTCGATGAGAACTCGGCCGTTATTCTCAATAACCAGAATGAGCCCATCGGCACACGCATCTTCGGACCCGTGGCCCGCGAGCTCAGGGCAAAGAACTTCATGAAGATAGTCTCGCTGGCACCCGAAGTGCTCTAGTTAGGAGTAGAACAATGGCAGTAGTGAGGTATGAGACAGGCAGGATCAAGAAGGGTGATACGGTGGTTGTCCTTGCAGGCAAGAACAAAGGCAAACAGGGCAATGTAATCCGGCTGCTCCACAAGAAAGACAGGCTCTACGTGGAGCGTGTCAACCTTATCAAGAGGCACACCAAACCCACGCAAACCTCCCAGGGCGGTATCGTGGAGAAGGAAGCAAGCATCCATACGTCCAATGTGGCGTTTGTCTGCCCCAAGTGCAAGAAGGGTGTGCGCATCGGGTACAAGGGGCATGAAGACGGCACCAAGGTAAGGGTCTGTAGATCCTGCGGTGAGGAATTGGATAAGTGAGGTTATAGATGGCAAGGCTCAAGGATTATTACGTAAAGGAGATCGTGCCTGCCTTAAAGGCGGAATACGGATACACCAATGTCCACCAGATTCCCAAGGTCGTGAAGGTCGTCTTGAACATGGGTCTGGGTGAGGCCGTAGCCGATGTCAAGATCATCGAGAAGGCAGTGGAAGAACTTACCTCTATCACCGGACAGAAGCCGATCGTCCGGAAGGCACGCAAGTCCATTGCGGCATTCAAGCTCCGGGAAGGAATGCCTGTCGGTGTAGCCGTGACGCTCAGAGGCGGCATGATGTATGAGTTTCTTGATAGGCTCATCAATGCGGTCCTGCCCCGTGTGAGAGACTTCCGGGGCATCTCGCCCAAGGGTTTCGACGGGCGCGGGAACTACACGATGGGCCTTACGGACCAGACCGTGTTCCCCGAGATAGACTTCGACGCGGTTGACAAACTCAGGGGTATGAATATAACCATTGTGACCACGGCTACAAGCGATGATCAGAGCAGGAGCCTGCTCGCAGCCTTTGGAATGCCCTTTCGGAAGTAAGAGGATACTATGGCAAAAAAATCTTTGATCGCAAAGCAGAAGAGGTCGCCGAAGTTCAAGGTGAGGCAGTATAACCGGTGCATGTTGTGCGGCAGGCCGCACGCATATTATCGCAAGTTCGGCATCTGTAGGATTTGCCTGAGGAACTTTGCCATGAAGGGCGAGATCCCGGGCTTAAAGAAATCAAGCTGGTAAGAGAGGAACATCGATGCATACCGATCCCATTGCGGACATGATCACCAGGATTCGTAACGCGGCGTTAGCCATGAGGGAAAGTGTCGACATCCCGGCATCAAAACTCAAGATCGATCTCGCCGAGATCCTCATGAAAGAGGGTTATATCAAGGCGTACCGGGTTATCGACGACGGAAAGCAGGGCACACTGCGGGTGAATCTGAAATATTTCAACTCCCGCCACGTCATCAGCGGCATCCAGAGGGTCTCGCGACCGGGCAGACGGATTTACAAAGGCGCAGGCGAAATCGCTGCCGTACGCGGCGGCTTGGGCATTTCCATCGTGAGCACCTCTTCGGGCCTCATGACTGACCTCAAGGCAAAGGCCAGTAACGTGGGCGGAGAGGTCCTGATGAAGGTCTGGTAAGGAGCATAAAAAATGTCGATTTCAAGGATCGGAAAGCTGCCTATTGCCATACCCAAGGGCGTGACCGTCACCCTGGATGGAGACACCATCAGGGTGAAGGGACCCAAGGGCGAGCTCAGTAAGAAGTGTGTGGGCAATATCGTGGTGAAGATCGAGGGTGGTGAGCTGCTGTTCACCCCGGGCGACGAAGAGCGGAAGACAAAGGCCTTCCACGGGCTCATGCGGGCGTTGGCCAACAACATGGTAACAGGCGTCACCGAAGGGTTCGTCAGGAGGCTCAGGATAGTGGGCATCGGATATCGCGGCGAGGCCAAGGGCGGCACGCTCCTCCTGAGCGTAGGATATTCACACCCGGTGGAGTTCCCCCTACCCAAGGGTATATCCGGCACAGTGACCAAAGAGGGTCTCATTGAGCTTACAGGCATTGACAACGAGCTCTTAGGCGATGTTGCCGCCCGTATCCGCAAAGTTAGAAAGCCCGATTCCTATGCGGGCAAGGGCATAAGGTATGACGGCGAAGTGGTAAGGATAAAGCCGGGCAAGAGCGCCGCTAAAGGTTAAGGTCTTTTTTATAAGGAGTAGGTAAACCGTGAGCAAGAAGAGTGCAAAGGAAGCCTGGGAGCTCAGAAAAGAGCGGGTCCGTACGAAGATCTCCGGAACGCCTAATAGGCTGCGGCTGAGTGTGTACAGGGGCAACAGGAACATCTACACCCAGATCATCGATGACACCAAAGGCGTAACGCTGGTGGCCGCATCAAGCATGAGTCCCGAGATCCGCGGAAAGGTGAAGGGGTTCGGCATCGAGACCGCAAAACAGGTGGGTGCTTTGCTTGCCCAAAAGGCCAAGGCTTTAGGGATCGAAAAGGTGGTCTTCGACCGCTCGGGCTACAGGTACCACGGTAAGATAAAGGCCCTATCCGAAGCCGCACGGGAAGGCGGGTTGAAGTTCTAAGAAGCGAGGTGGTGAATTGGCTAGATTTGAAAAGATCGAAGAAGATAAGGATCAATTGATCGACAAGGTTGTGTATATCAACCGCGTCGCCAAGGTCGTCAAGGGAGGCAAACGCTTCCGGTTCAGCGCGCTCGTTGTGGTGGGCGACGGCAACGGCAAGGTCGGCCATGGGCTCGGCAAGGCCAAGGAAGTGTCGGTGAGCATCCGCAAGGGTGTTGAGGCCGCCAAGAAGGCAATGGTGGATGTTCCCATCATAAAAGGCACGATACCCCATGCCATTACCGGTAAGTTCGGGTCCTCCAAGGTGTATGTGAAACCCGCCCCCGAGGGTACGGGTATTATTGCAGGCAACGCAGTCCGCGCCATCATGGAGGCGGCAGGATACCGGAACGTAGTGGCCAAGACTTTAGGCTCACGAAATCATAACAACGTCATCCGCGCCACTCTTGATGCCCTGGAGCGCCTAGAGACGAAGGAGTTCGTCGAGGCCAAGCGGGGCAAGTCTCTCGATGCGGCATCGTAAACCCAAAAAGGGATGGAAAAGAAATCATGGCTGGTAAGATAAAGGTGACATTGAGCCGTTCGGTGATCGGCTGTACGGAAAAGCAGAGGGCGGTCGTAACGGCATTGGGCCTGAAGAGGCGCGGCAGGTCGAGGATATTGCCCGACAACAAGGCAACACGCGGTGCCATCAACAAGGTGCCTCATCTTTTAACCTGGGAGGAGGCATAACATGCTCGATCTATCGAACCTGAAACCGGCGGAAGGGTCACGGAAGAAGAGAAAGAGGGTCGGAAGAGGCAATGCATCGGGCATGGGCACCACAAGCGGCCGCGGCGCCAAGGGCCAGAAGGCGCGCTCCGGCGGCAGTGTTCCCCACTGGTTTGAAGGCGGGCAGATGCCCATATACCGCAGGCTCCCGAAGAGGGGTTTCAAGAATTTCTTATTCCGCAAGGAATATGCAGTGGTGAACATCCGGGACCTGGTGATATTCGAAAAGGGCAGCCTGGTGGACCGCAAGGCCTTGAAGGACAAGGGGAAGATCCCGAATTTGAGCGTCTCCGTCAAGCTGCTGGCAGACGGGGATATTGACATTCCATTGACAGTGAAGCTGGATAAGGTATCCCAGGCAGCCCTTGACAAGATCGTAAAGGCCGGCGGGACCTTCGAGGCTCTTTAGGGGTTAAAAAAAGTGAGCTACGGATTCGACAATATTGCAAAGGTACCTGAGCTGCAAAAGCGCATCATCTTTACGCTGCTCATGCTCTTGGTCTACCGGGTCGGGATTCATATCCCCACACCCGGCATCGATTCCGCAGTGATGGCGGAATGGTTCGACCAGCAGCGGGGCACCCTTCTGGGCATGTTTGATATGTTCGCAGGTGGGGGTTTCAGGAGTCTTTCCATCTTTGCCCTGGGTGTCATGCCCTACATCAGTTCGTCCATCATCGTACAGCTCTTGTGCATGATCTATCCGCCGTTCGAACAACTCCAGAAAGAGGGTGCGGCAGGCAAGCACAAGCTCACGGTGTACACACGCTACGGCACGGTCTTCCTCTGCCTGGTCCAGAGTTATTTCATGGCCTTCGGCGTGGAGCAGATGAGCATGGGCGGCCAGTCGGTGGTTATCATACCGGGCTGGGGGTTCAGGATCGTGGCCATGCTCACCATGACCACGGGCACCTGCTTCCTCATGTGGCTCGGCGAGCAGATCACGGAGCGGGGCATCGGCAACGGCATATCACTCATCATCTTTGCAGGTATTGTCGCGAGGCTTCCGGTGGCGGTCTACAACAGCGTAAGGCTTGCGCGTACCGGTGAGATGTCCATCTTCATACTGATCTTTGTGGTGGCACTGATGATGGCGGTCATCGGCGGCATCGTATTCATGGAGACTGCGCAGCGCAGAGTGCCCATCCAGTACCCCAAACAGATCAAGGGACGCAAGGTCTACGGCGGGCAGAGCACCCACCTGCCCTTGAAGATAAACATCTCGGGCGTTATTCCCCCCATCTTCGCATCGTCCATCATCGTGTTCCCGGCCACAATAGCCCAGTTCTTCCCGGATGTGGGTTTTATGAAGTCTTTGGCGAATGCGCTGCATCCCAGGGGGATTGCCTATAATGCCATATACGTACTGGCGATCATCTTTTTCACGTATTTCTATACCGCGGTCATCTTCAACCCGGTCACAAGGTTGAACGCGCTCAACGGGGCGATAATCCTCGCGGTGATGATGATCCCGATTCTGCGGCTGGCGGACAACCTGGACCGCAGCCGCATGACGGAGAGCTACACCG
>JBEKLI010000135.1:0-9423 GCA_050010275.1 Desulfomonilia bacterium
ATGGAATCGAGAAGAAGTACCACTTTTTTATTTATATCGTTCTCTTTTTCCCTGATCATGTTCACTACTATGGTGGCATATTCATGTGCTTGCTGGGTTAGCCGAGCAACATGTCCGCGGGATTGCTGCTGCACGCGCTCTCGAAAGCTTGGGTCATCCTTAAGAGAAGCGGTTAAAGAAGTTTTGAAACTTTCTATCCCCATCTCAACACTCAAGTCCTTAATCTTTACCTCAGTGTTGAGAAATTTAACAAACCTCTTCCAAAAACCTTCCTGAGAAGGATCAGTCCCGTATTTGTCTTTGACTTCAATGCTAAGGGCCCCCATCATAGATATGAAAAAATCAGTGATTTCTATTGAAGTTGTCAGGTTTAAGTAGCCTTGCATGTTACATAGGAAGACAATGCACCCATCTTCCTCAAGATACTTTTTCAGGCGTCTGAATTCTGTGCTCTTGCCACTGCCACGTTGGCCTGTGAGAAGGTTTAAACTGCTTGCCTCACTCCAATTAATCTTGGTTCGAAGATTTTTAATCGGATCACCGGGGTGTTTCTCCAGGAAAGGGACATAGTATTCATCGCTTGGCTCAAGCGGCCTGTCTGCAAGATTATTATAAAAGGATTTTAAACGTTTCTGAATTTCCTTGCTCATGAATAGCCTCCCAAAGGCTTCATAAAATATTTAAGATCTGATAAAATCAGTTTTTCATTATTACTAACATATAATCAGCATCATTACACGTTTCAAGAAAAACATGTTGTATTATAAAGATTGGTTACACTCTTATCCATCAATCATGTATGCGGGGAATTATGGGGACACAATACTTAATTTCGGGGAAGATAGGGGGCGGAGTCCATCTTCTCCATAGTAACCTTGTACTTTTCTGCGAAGCTCTTCCCTCTCCTTTTTCCCGGTAATAATCCTTGGAAATCCGGGGACACCATACTAGTTTTTGATTAGGCAAAAAGGACAGACTTATTTTATATTTCCTCCCAAAGTAGAAAATACATCAGGACAAAAGGTATCAGAGTCCATTTTCTCCATAGTAACCGTGTCCTTTTCTGAGAAGCTCATCTCTTTCCCTTTTCCCTGGGAATACTCCATCAGCGCCTGGTTGCGGTTCTCCACACCCAGGGCCTGCTCCAGGCTGCCGATGTCCATATTGATGTTGATGGCCTCCTTGGTCAGGCGTAACCCTGCCGGGTTCTTACCGTTCATGTTCCTGGCGAACTCCAGCGCAGTGTCCATCAGCATGTCCCGCTCGACCACGCGGCTGACAAACCCGAGGCTCATGGCCTCCTGGGCTGACATGAAATTGCCGGTAAGCATGAATTCATATGCCCGGCCCGCCCCGATCATGCGGGGCAGTAAGTAGCTGCAGGCCATGTCCGCGCCCCCAAAGCCGATATTGATGTAGGCTGCCGAGAACCGGGCGTCAGAGCTTATGATGCGGATATCGGATGACAGGGCGAAGCTGAACCCGATCCCGGCGGCGGCACCATGAACGATGCAGACGATGACCTGCGGAGCCTGCCGCATCCTGAGCATCAGCTTGGCCATGCGGCTCTGAGCGTGATAGAACTGATGGGAGTTCATCTTATGCCTTATCTCCATGGCCTCATTCATGTCCAGCCCTGCGCAGAAACCTTTCTCGCCGTTTCCCTTAAGCATGATCACATGGGTGTCCACATCGTTTTCACGCTCGGACCAGAAATGCTCCAGCTCCATCATCATGTGCTGATTTATTGCATTGTACTTCTCCGGACGGTTAAGAGACAGGATTCCGATGCCCGGCTCGCATGTTTCGTATCCGATCGTTTCGTAGCGCATGCAGACAACCTCCCCCACCAGAAAATATCCTTGCCGATCGATGTACTTACATTTGTAACAGAGTATCTGCATTTTATAAACGGGAAAGAGACCCGGCAGAATCCCCCCTCACCCTGACCCTCTCCCCATGATGCATGGGGAGAGGGGATAGAAGCTGTCCTTCTCCCGGCCTGCTCCGCCGCAGCAGCCGGGCCGCGAAGGCCGGGCAAGGGGAGAAGGGACTTAAATTCTGTCATTCCGAGCAAAGCGAGAAAATGGGGGACCCACAAAGTGGGGGGCTGAGCGTAGTGAAGAAATCTTGCTTTAAGATCTCTCCCTTCGGTCGAGATGACATGGGGGAAAGATAGGGGTTATGTCTTGCTTTTGGGAAATCAGGGTCGGGTTCTCATTAAACTTATCCCAAACTTTTGAAATATGAACTCGTCCCGGGTTTGCACGATTTCACTCTACTGCTAGACCGGGTAGATGATGAAGGAGGCCTGATTCTTGCTACATGGTGCCATCCCTCCAACCCTCGTCATTTGGTAAATACTACATCGGTGGAAGGTCTCGCCCAGAAAAATGGGGGCTTGTTTCTTGGTAACATATATGTTACCATCTTATTGTGAAGTCCGGGGCCCCTGCCGATATAAGAGAGTATCTGAAAGAAGATGGCAGTTCCCCCTTTGGCACGTGGTTCGTGGGTCTGGACGCGCCGGCGGCGGCCAAGATTACAACGGCCGTTGCCCGCATGGAACATGGGCACCTATCCCATACAAAACCTGTTGGAAATGGGGTTTATGAGAACAAGATCGACTTTGGACCGGGGTACCGGATTTATTTCGCCAATGATGGGAAAAAGATTATTATTCTCCTCGGCGGTGGGACGAAAAAGGGACAGGGCAGGGACATCAAGCGCGCACAAGAATACTGGAAAGACTATTAAAAACGCAAAGAGGAGCATACACCATGGCATTGACGAAATCGTTCCGTGAAACCGTACAAAAGAGGGTCAAGGATGACCCTGCATTCAGGGCGCACCTGCTCGAGGAAGCGCTGAACTGTTTCCTGGCAGGAGATATCGATACCGGTAAAAACCTCCTTCGGGATTATCTGAATGCAACAGAATCAACACACATCATAGCCGATAAGATAGAGACAAATGTCAAGAGCCTTCAAAGAATGGTCGGCCCGAAGGGAAATCCGACCACAAGAAACCTATTCCTCATATTCAACGCATGTACGAGCAACGAGGGGATCAAGATCAAGGCATGCGTCACTCCTCATGCTGAGGTAACCGGGAAAAGAGCGAAGCGCAGCCTGCCAAAACATGCCTGCGGGGAAAGATAGGGAGCAGGTCTTGCTTTTTGCCGATCTTATCAAAAAAAGTACATAACAAGACTTCCTCCGTTTCGGAGGTTGTCTTCTTCTCCATGTTGCTTTTCTTTCATCGAACCTTACTATAACGAACTGAATTCCGGTTTGATGATAAGGAGAACCATGATCATGGAACCTATAAAAAAAGATCACATCGCGTGCATAAGGATCAAGGGGAAACTGTACCATAAAGCCCACGTGCCCAAAGATCTCCTTTTCCGGGACATCGATGAAATCTATACCAACGAGCATCTCTCCCAGAACGGGCTCGAATGTCTTAAGTGTGAAGAATGCGGGGATGACATATTGACATGTGAGGAAAAGCCCAAACGCTGAGTACAAAGAGTCAGACCGGGATATGTGTCCAGGGGAATTCTAGGGACAGCGGCTGTTTAACTATAACCGAGATCAGGAGGAAAAGAGAATGGACGAGCAATTCAAACAACACGGGGCGTTTAGTTGGTGTGAGCTGATGACAACGGACGTGGCTGCGGCGAAGGCCTTCTACAAGAAGCTGTTCGGCTGGGACAGTGAAGATATGTCTATGCCGGGGATGACCTACACCGTGGTCAAAGCGGGAGGCAATGGAATCGGCGGAATCATGGCGATGCCGAAAGATGCACCCAAGGGGATGCCTCCGGTGTGGGGCACCTATGTCACCGTGGATGATGTCGACCAGACTGCGAAGACCGCGGAAAAACTTGGCGCCAAGATATTAATGCCGCCCACCGACATTCCAACCGTCGGTCGATTTTGTGTGATTCAGGATCCGCAGGGTGCTGTAATCAGCGCCATTACCTATATAAAAACGTAACAGTCGTGCAGGATCAACTGAGACAGGAATAGAAGCAAGAGGGAATAAAAAAGGGACAGCGCCTATTTTCCTTCCTTCTATTTCTGTCTCCCTTAGGGAAGCGCCCGCAGGAAAGAGAATTTACCTGCTTTCTCTCTTATGATCCCCCCTTCAATCCTCCCGATAGGGCGCATGCTGATGATACAGGCCGGGGTGGTAATGTTCAGGGGGGTTGCCGTGCTCGTCCCGAGGCAGTATAGGATCCCGCAGTCGCTTGATGGAGATGGCCTTCTCGGGGCAGGCATAGAAACAGAGCCCGCAGCCGAAGCAGTTCCCTTTTGTCCTGCTCCTGCCGTCAACGCTCCTGCGGGCCGAGAACGGGCATACCTCGATGCATTTCCCGCAGGCCCTGCACCTTTCAGAATCGGTTATTGCCATGAAGTAGCCATCGATGAGCGGGTAATTCCGCTGAGAGAGCTCGCGATTGATGATGTAGGGCACGCAGCCGCAGGTGCAGCAGTTGCAGATGACGTATTCGTTGTAGAGATTGAGCGGGCAGTAGATAAAGACCATGTGGAACATGCCGAGTTCATGGGTCTGCTTCACAATGGCCTTGGCCTCTTCTTTGGAGATCCGGCGGTACTGGCAAGGAAAGGCCTTCATCCAGGCATCGTACCCGGTGCGCATGACGATATCGGTCTCAAGGGGGTGGGGGCACGACCTGTGGCCCATCCGGCAGCGGCACGGGCCCACCGCGATGGGTCCTGTCAGGCTGTCGATCATGGCGAGCACCTCGTCAAAAGGCATGGGCCGGGCGGTGTCTCCCAGGTAGCCGAAGGGCCGGGCGAGCAGGAACCCCGCCACGGCACGGAACCATGCGATCCGGCCGATCCATCGGAATCTTCCCCTGAGAAGGTGGAAACAGACCTTCAGGAGAGGGACCTCGATAAAGGCGAAGACATAGAGCGTGAAACGCCTGAAGCGGCTCTGCTCGGCAGTGATGCCGTGGACGAGCATGCAGGCCTACTCGACCTTTTGGGCTTTGGAGAACATGCCCTTCGCCCTGATCACGCCCTGGAAGAAACCGAGGAGAACCGGCCTCAGGAACTTTGCCGCGATGAGAGGCTCCAGGGGCTTGAGCAGGGCAATGCGGTCTTTCCACTGCGGAAACTGATTCGGGTTTGCAACGATCGGCTCCAGCCACATGCGCCCGCGAAAGCGGCCCATGTATGAGGCGCACTTGTACAGGGCCGTTGCCGTGATGAAGTCATCGGCCCGCTCCCGCTCCCTCGCAGCAGGCAGTTCGCCCGTTGCCCTCTGCAGCAACTCCAGGAAGTAGTGCAAGGGCTGTGAATCCGGCCACAGGCGCTTGGCCGTGGAGAGCATGTGCGTGCAGCCGGTGCAGAAGGTGACGAAGATGTCGGCCCTTGTTGCAAGCCCTTCCTCCACCCTGCGGTGGGCCACTGCGGCCATGCGCTCAACCTCGAAGGTTGTACATCCGCAACCGAGCCCGCAACAGAGAGACGTCTTCCGGTTATGCCTCATCTCCACCGGGGTAAGCCCCAGCATGCTTAAAAGGTCACGGGCCAGGTCGTAAAACTTGTCACCGTAGGGCCTGAAGAAGCAGGGATCGTGTATTGCAGCGGTACCTGAAAGACTGTTCGTTATTTTGATCTTCCCGGAGTCGATCCTTTCACGCAGCACCTCCAGCAGGTGAACCACTTCGAAACCATGGTCCACTCCCAACTTCTCGGGGTGGAATCTGCTGAACATGTAGTTGCAGCCGGCGCAGATGGTGACCATGCGCTTGAGCCCCATCTTCTTGAAATGGGACTGGAGGCGCTCAGCGATCTCTTTCGTCGCGTCCATGAATCCCATCTGGTAGTAATACGTCCCGCAGCAGAGCTTCTGGCTGCCGTGGATCTTCATCCCATCGAGCAGTTTCGTCTGCGTGATGAAGGGCAGCAGGGAGGTGTTGCAGCCCGGGAAGAGGATCTCGTCCGCCTGGCATGGAGCCTCCCAATCCTCCAGCAGCTGTTTCTCATCGGCAGGGAATCGTCCCTGGACGTAACTCCACAGGTTCGGCTGCTGATAGGGCAGGAGCACCCCACCCTTTTTCGGCATGCCTGTTCCTCGGTATCTCTTCTCCAGGAGGCTCAGTATCAGGTCGTACGGGTCGTTCCCCTGGGGGCATAATTCCGTGCAGGCCAGGCAGCTCGCACAGCTCTCCAACAGACGCCGCGAGGGCGAAGAGTCTATTGCTCGGACTATCTCTTCTTTCGCCTCGGATAGCGGAAGCTCCATGAAGGGGCATTTATGAAGACAGATGCCGCACCGTGTGCATGCCTGCTCGTCGAACATCCGTTGCCTCCCTGTTCAGTCGCCTTCATTCAAGGGGATGGGTCTTCCTTTAAATACTTCGTAAAGAACCGGGCTTTTTCTTCATGATCCTCGGTCCGGTCACTGTATATCGAGGAACTTCTTTATAGCGGCTGCTGTTCGAACCGGATCTTCCTCATGCGGTACATGGCCCAGTGTGTCGAATATCACGAGCTGGCTGAGAGCAATGTCATGGTGGAACCGCGCGGCGTTATCGGGAGGAATCAGGCGGTCGCGCCCACCCCACAGGATCAGGGTCGGGAGCTTGAGTTCCCGGATGCGGTATGCATCGCGTCCCGGCTGCGCCTGCTTGAGCCGCTCAGCCAGGGCGTGCCGGTTGCCTGCACGCAGGGTGATTTCATAATACCTCTCTACCAGCTCCGGCGTTACCCGGCGCGGGTCGCCGTAGACCTCACGTACGCTTGATGCGACGATATGGCGCGGCAGTGTTATGTCCAGCAACCGGTTCAGCACCGCCACCCAGCCGCCGAACGAATTGCCCGCCAGCACGCAGTGCCGTATGCCGAGTCTGTCCAACATCGCTGTCATGAAGCGCACATAGCTCGGAATCGTATAATCGCCATCCGGAGAAGGACCGGTCAGGCCGAATCCGGGCAGGTCGAATCTGATCATACGACGCTGCCCCTTGAGTTCCTGCACCCACCCTTCCCAGGTATGGAGGCTCGACGAGGTACCATGTATCAGGATGATGGGACAAGGGTCACCCCGCGGGCCTTCATCGCGCAGGTGCACCTTCATGCCGGCAACATCAAGGAAAACTGACGGAGCGGGGGCCCAGCGTGCCTGAAGTTCGGAAACCGCTCGGTCGGGCGCGAAGGTGGCGGCTACGAATACCACAATCACGAGCACCAACGCGGCAAGGATTCCGGCAGCGATCTTTGCAGCAATCTTCATGGCGTTTCCCCTTTTGGTGAAAAAGGTTTAGGTGATCTCCCCGGTGAATTCCAGGGACACCATGAGAATGTTATCTCAGAAGAAACCCCGGAATTCCAGTAAAATGAGTCTGGTGTCCTTATATTTCTTTGAGGCGAGGCTGAAACCCTGCAGAAGATGAACGGTCTTGGCAATGGTGAAGGATTTTCTCCTGACAGGAGCCTGTCAGGGTACGACGGCTTATTCCTTGTTTCCCTACTCCATACCCTGCAATTCATCCAGATATGATTCCACTATCTCATTGAAATCATATAGCGGTAATCCCAGGACAACGGCACAGTTGAATCCGTCATTCAGCCCCCGGCTCCATTCTATGGTTAATCTGAACATCCAGTCACAAGTGAATGAAATGTACCTGTATTGTGTGAGTTTCAGCGTTATGATCTTGGGGGCTATTATTAACGATGCTCTCGGATACGTATTCTTTATCTCTTCGAATTTGGGTATAAGATAACCATTCACCACATGAGCCAGATATTGATCAATGTCTTCATTGCGCCTGTTCTCAATATCGTGACCGGACCGATCCCATAAACTGATTGATCTCTCTTCCAAATTCATCTGAAATTACCTCCAGTTAATTTTTTAAAAAAGCAATGCTCATGCCAAGATGAATACTGCATGCAGGAATATCATTTTTAACATTGAATTCAATTGGTTGAGAGATCGGGAGCTTTTGTTGTTATGTAAGGTTACATGATGCAGATAATAAATTCGTTCATGAAACAATCTTTAGTTACGAAAACGTACATGATACTCGTTGATTCGTATGAGAAATTAGCGAGAAATGAGGGACGGGTTCGCATTAAACTTACCCCAACCTTTCGAAATATGAACCCGTCCCCGATTTCTTCCTTACGATTCCAGCCTATCCTTGAGGTTCTCCATATTCATTTTGGTTTCCCGTTCGTTGCGTCTCAGGAGGACCTTCTCTGCAAACCGGCCCAATACCGGCACAGGGATGGAATAATCAATGTCCAGGTCCAGAACGGTGGAATCTCCTTTCGGCTCGAACTTGCAGGTCCAGATACTCTCGATGCCCCCCTTACTCTTGAACACGAGTTTTTTCTCCGGGACATCCTCGGTAACGGTCGTCTCTCCGTCAAACTTCATTCCGGCCATCTTCCAGGACCACTTGAACTGTCTTCCCGATCCAGAGCCCCTCACATCCCTTACATCGATCATATTCGTGATGTGCTCCGGGGCATTCTCCGGGTTGTCCAGGTAATCATAAACCTTCTTGACCGGCGCCTTGATCTCGATACTGCTGTGAATCTTCGGCATACGTGCTTCCCTCCTTTTTCCATTTCGAATTCCCCATGGGATACCCCATGAGGTAAGACCGTGGAGATTCACCCCCTTTCTCCTTAGTATGGAAAGTCCTCATTCAAGCTCCATCCCTGTGCAGCGGGTATAAAATGAGTAATCAAAAGGTCGTGCGATCAGAGTAACAATGTTGTGTGATCAGAAAATATCATGGCATGCATAAATACAGAGTACATTCTCTATTGAGACTTCATAGTAATACGCCTGGCACTGGGGAAGTCAAGGGATGAAACATGACAAAAAAGGTGACAGTTTTAATTTTCAAAATTACTCATATATCTTCTCATCAGGAGCCTCGGCCTCATCTGCATCGGCTTCATAATTACGATCTCTGCCAGCGGCCTTACGATCAAAGTAGTCGCGATACCATTCATGTGCGATAATCAGGGACATCACTTCATTCGAGCCTGTCCAGATCGGACCCAGCCTGATGTCGCGGTATATGCGTTCCAAGGGGAAGACATTCGTGTAACCGATCCCTCCCATCACCTGCATTGCATTGCTGACAACCTTAACGCATGCCTCTGTAGAGAATCTCTTTGCCTCACTGATGATGCGGCGGGTATATCTGCGATCAGCCGCGTTGTCCGCCGCCTGGGCGGCGATGTAGCATATTGAGCGATCCGCATCCAGCAGCATGATCGACTCCGCCACCTGGAAATTCACCCCTTGATACATGTTGATAGTCTGGCCGAAGGCTTTCCTCCGGGTGGTATAGCCTGTGGCAATCTCCAGGGCCGTGCGTGCCGGCCCGATGCACATGACCTTCAAAGCAGCGCCGGG
>JBEKLI010000136.1:0-5846 GCA_050010275.1 Desulfomonilia bacterium
ATACATGACACCCTTCCGGGCAGGGTCTGTAATCGGCATTGGATGAGTATTCCGGCCACTGCATCTCGGTCATGAGTGCACCAAGCCTCATGATATTCCCATGTTTGGGGTTGATGAGCAGGGTGTTTCTCCCGATTGCGCCCAGCCCGGCCTCGGCTGCAGCGTGTTTGAGGCTGATGACCCCCTTCGGTTCGCCCTCATGAAATCGTAACGGGCTGTAGGCCGGTATGGGCAGTGAAAGATACCCTTCTTCCTGGAGTATCATGCTTGCTCCATCTGCAACCCTATCCATGAGGAGGTAGTACATGTAGGCAGACCGCTGGTAATACATGTTATTGAAACCGTCGGGTACAAGGAATACGGCAAGGGGAAGAGGCTTGGCAAAGACGAGCACGCTCTTGGCACCAGGCATCATGTCCATGGGTCGGAATCCTTCAGGGGCCTTTGCATTGAGCACCTCTGCGCTCGCTACACCCATGAGGACCCCCTCCTGTGTCGTAAAATCATTCACTGCATTGATGATATCAGTTTTCATTCCCTTCTCCTTACTTTACTCATAGTAGCCGTACTTTTTCACTGCGCCTACCATGGCTTTGAGGTTCTCCACACGGGAGTTGGATGGGACCTCTCAGCCACCGGCCAGGATGAATCCCCCTCCCCTGCCCACCTCCGTGATGAGACGATGGCAATACTCATCGACCTCGCTTTCTGAGCCCATCACAAGCATGCCTGCGGGGACGTCGCCGAAGATACACATGTCCTCGCCTATCTCTTCCTTGGCCTTGAAGATGTCCGTCAGCCCGTCGAGCTGGAGTATGCAGGACTTTGCCGGTAGGCGGCGCAGAATCTTCAGGTTCTTCAGCCAGTCTCCGTCGCAGTGGAGGATCGGGGTAATCCCTGCATCTACCAATCGGTTCACGATGATCTCAATGCTCGGGAATGCCAGCATCTCGAACTGCTTGGGCGAGATGAAGCTGTTGGATGTCCGGTGAAGATAGAGTTGCACCCTGGGGACCTGCATGACCTTTGCAATCAGGATGGAAAAGTTGGCGAAGCTGTCGGCAAGCCTGGTGGCTGCTCTGCCTATCTTGTCGGGTATGGCGAAGAGGTCTTTTGAAAAGTTGATGACGTTTCTTGCCTGCGAGAAGATGTCAAAAGGCATCTCGGCCTGGTAGCCGATCTGGACGGCCGCACCCCTTTTCTTCCACCATGAGAAATCCCTGAACCAGAAGAGCCACTGGCTGAAGAGTCCGGCGATAAACTGCGAAAAAACCTTTATGGGGCTTTTGCCGCCGGCCTCCTGGCAGAAGCGGGGCAGCATCCTGAGTCGGAACAAGGTATCGCCGAGCTTGGTCGCCCACCATGAGTCGGACATGAGGATATCATCGTAGTCTGCAGGCGTCATATATTCTATCTCCTCGATCTGTACCACCCCGCCGCGAGGAAGCTCTATCCCGGGCCACAGGGACCTCATCATCATGACATAGCTGTACATCAACCTCGAGAAAGGATTGATGTTGTAATATATGTCCCAGGGCCCGATATCTTCAAACACCCGGTGCATCGCCGACATGTAGGCCTTGGGCCGGCTCAGGTACGTCCCCATGTCCATGCCCGTGTGAAAAGGGGCATAGTAGTAGATCATGAGAGAAAGCGGAACCCGGTCAGGCTTTTCGCAGCGCACAACCGTGTTGACCCTTTGCTCGGCGCTTAAGCGATCCCTCTTAAATATTTTCTGCTCCCTCACCCGAGCTTTCCCCCTTCAGAGACTATTTTCACATCAGGGGCTTCTTGAGAAAGGAACGACTCTATGATCCTGATCCCTTCATAGGCATCCCACGTTTGCGCATCGGCCCCCAGCTTCTGTGCGAGTTCTTTTGTGGTGGCACCACCCCCGATCACAACCTTGACCCGTTCTCGAAGCCCGTCTTTTTCGAGCTGCCGGATGACGTCCTGCATGGATGAGTATGCAGTCGTAATGAGCGCAGACATGCCTATAATCCTGGCATCTGTTTCCCTTACCTTGGCGATAAAGGCATCGGGCGGCACATCTTCCCCCAAGTTATGCACCCTAAACCCTACAGCCTCTGCCAGCATGCAGAAGATGTCCTTCCCGAGGCTGTGTATATCGCCCTTAGGTGTGCCGACTACAATGCTTCCGCTCAAGCTGAGGGTATCATATGTCTTAAGAAACGGTCGTATCTTTAAGCTCAGCAGCTTGAAGACCTCACCGGCAACAATCAGCTCCGGGAGGAAATATTCACCTGCCTCAAACCTCTTCCCGACAACGTCCATGCACTGTTGGCATGCGGTAAGTAAACCCTGCGGGGATACATGAGAGCCGATAAGATCATCCGCATGCTTAATGATGTCATCGATTTGAAAAGTGAAGAAGATCTCCTGAAATCTGTCAAACACGCCTTTTTCCTGGGATTCCATAGAGCATCCTCCTTTTTTATCTTAACCTTTAGCCGCCCCAAGTAAAATCAACCTTACCGAGCTGCCCGCCAACAGGGACCGCCGGAGGTCCCTTTATCTACGAGAAGACAATCTGTTGAAGCCTGTGTTGTTATCATCCTTTACGGATGACGGCCGGGAATATGATATTCCGGGCGAAGTCTACAAGCGCCCTCTCAACCGGCATCCTCTCTTCCAGCATGGACATGTAGATGTATCCCTCAACAGCCAGCAGGAGGAGAAAGGAGAGTGCCTTTTTGTCCAGGTCGGCCTTGAAATAGCCTTGTCTGATGCCCTGGCTGAGCAACTCATGGAGCAAGTCCTGAAC
This sequence comes from Desulfomonilia bacterium, assembly GCA_050010275.1. GTDB lineage: Bacteria > Desulfobacterota > Desulfomonilia > UBA1062 > UBA1062 > MWEI01. The sequence goes on from JBEKLI010000136.1 coordinate 2,786, forward strand.
CCTTTGGTAATAGGCGTTCACCTTCTCGCTGAAATTCTCCTGTTCATTTATCGGATGGGAATGGAGTGAGCCGAAATGCACAAGCTTGTTCAGGGCCTCATTATTTCTGAAGAGCCGTGTGAAATCCGTCAGGAACAAGGTGAGCTTCTCTCCAAACGGATCAGGGGAGTCGATGGTCTTCTGCAGGAGATGGCAGTAGGGTATCATGCACTGGTCAACCAGATCAGAGAATAACGCAGCCTTGTTCTCCCAGTACCAGTAGATCAAGGCCTTACTGAGCCCTGTATCGGCTGTGATATCCTCCATCGTAGCCCGCTCATACCCCTTTGCAGAGAAGACGTGTATCGCCGAGGAGATTATTGCCTCCCTGCGCTTGAGCTCCTTGAGATTCTTCCGTAAACCGAGGGTGCTGTGTTTCACTGCATGTCCTTTTTAAATTGACTGGGTGTTCAATATAAAAGATAATTCGATGATGCCCTTTGTCAAGGCGTCCAGTTCAGGCATGAAGGATGAAGCAAGAATCTCTCCGCATCATTGCTATCCTTTATTTTATGATCCCCGTGTGGTTGACAAATGCCCGGTAGACCGGTAGCACTATATGGATCGATAACTACATGCAGTCCTAGGGAGGGTGTATGAATCTTATGTATGAAAAAATCGGACACATCGCAAAGGTCGGTCTCAATCGCCCCCAGCAGCTCAATGCCCTGGACCCGGGTATTCTGCTCGAACTGCACAAGACCTGGATTGACATCAATGATGACGCCAACATCAGGGTGGCTGTCTTGTACTCGGCCCTTCCCAGCATATTCTGCGCCGGTATGGACCTGAAAACTGCGATACCCATTCTCACCGGAGCAAGAAAGCCCGAAAATGAGGCGGAAGAATGGATCGTCGCCGGATGGGACGGTAAGGGTGTCGGTGAGGCCATGCTCAAGATCAGCTTTGTAAACAAGCCCGTTATCGCGGCTATCCATGGTTATTGCCTCACCGGCGGCTTCGAGATGGTCATGGGCGCAGACCTGCGCGTTGCATCCGAGGATGCGGTCTTCCAGATGCGTGAGGCAAGCCTCGGCATCATGCCCACGGGCGGAGGGAACATCTTCCTTCCGAGCCATATCGGAACGTGCAGGGCACTTGAGATCCTCCTCACAGCCGGTAATTTTGATGCAAAGACCATGTATGAGTGGGGGTTCCTTAACAGGGTCGTCCCCAAGGACAAGCTCATGGATACCTCTCTTGAGCTTGCTGATAAGATTTCCTCCAATGGTCCGCTTGCCACCCAGGGCATCATCAAATTCAACCGCGAGATGCGCATGAGGAATTTGAAAGATCTGTTCATTCGTGAGGTGGAGATCGGCATGCCTATTTTTGCCAGTGAAGATGCGCGTGAGGGCGTGAAGGCCCAGAAGGAGAAGAGGAAGCCCGACTTCAAGGGCAAGTATTAATCATATGCCGGACATCGACGATCTTCAGTGTCTCTTCGAACCACGCACCATAGCGTTCATCGGTGCTTCTACCAACATCTTCAAATGGGGGTTCAACATCCTCCACACCATCGTGAAACGGGGTTTTGCAGGCGAGATCTTTCCCATCAATCCCAAGGGAGGAGAATGGTTCGGCAGAAAAATGTACTCTTCCCTTGATGAAATCGACAAACCCATTGACCTCGCAGTAATCGTGATTGCAGACAACCTTGTCCTGGACACGGTGAAGCAGTGCATAGAAAAGAAGATCCCGTATGGCATCATCATTACCGCCGGTTTTTCCGAGACCGGTTCCAAGGGAGCAAGGCTCGAACGAGAGGTAGTTAAGATTGCCAGGGAAGGAGGCATGCGGCTGGTGGGTCCCAATACCATGGGCGTGTTCAGCGCATATCCCTCCATCATGCAGGCCCTCATGGGCTCCATGCCGTTGGAACCGGGCGGCATCGGTCTCATCGTACAGAGCGGCAACCTTGGCTCTTCCATCTCATACCGTTTCCTGCGCCGGCACATCGGCATCAGCCGCCTCATCAGTTCGGGAAACGAGGCCGACCTCACCCTAGAAGACTTCATGGAATATCTCGAGCTCGATGAAAAGACCACGATCATCTGCCTCTATGTGGAGGGTCTGAGACAGCCCAGGAAGTTTTTCGAGGTCGCCCGCAGGATATCGCCAAAGAAACCCATCATCCTCATCAAGGGAGGACGCACCCACAGGGGTGCTGTGGCCGCCATGTCCCATACAGGCGCCATGGCGGGTAACGACGAGCTTTTCACATCCATGTGCCGGCAGACAGGTATTATCCAGCTCGATACCATGGACGAAATGATCGATACGGCCGGGGTCCTTATGCAACCCATGTCTTCTGGAAACCGCGTGGCCATTATCACCTCGGGCGGCGGATGGGGTGTGATAGCAACCGACCTGTGCATTAAAAACTCTCTTGCCGTAAATCCCCTCGATCCGTCTCTTGTAGAAACACTTGATAAAATCCTTCCCCGCTACTGGAGCAGGGGCAACCCTATCGACCTGGTGGCACCCCAGCGTGTGGGTGTAATCACGGATACCATTATAGAGCTTATGGAGCATGCGTCAGCCGATGCCGTTCTTCTCGCGGGTCAGGTAAGCCGTTTCTTTAATAATGCGCCCCATTTCTCTGATGATGTTCATGTTCAGGCCGGATTTAGTCGTGGCCACGTTGACGGAAGAGCAGACCACGTCTGTTCCGGCCAGGGCTGCGGGTATGGAATTGAGCAAGGTGCGGTCTCCCCGGGTGCAGCCTTTATGGACCAGAGCGGAGAAGCCGCCAATAAAATCCACCCCGACCTCTTTCGCGGCCTTATCGAGCTCAAGGGCGAACTCCAGATAAGTTTCTTCAGCGGTTGCTGCGGCGATCAATGAGATGGGTGTGACGGCGATTCTCTTATTTACGATGGGGATGCCATATTCGGCCTCGATATCCTCTCCTACCCGGATCAGATTCCCGGCATATTTTTGAATTTTGCGGCGAATCTTGCTGCGGGCCTTTTTGCCTGAAGAATCGGCGCAGTCAAGGAGGCTGATACCCATGGTGATA
>JBEKLI010000137.1:0-5840 GCA_050010275.1 Desulfomonilia bacterium
CCTCCGTCAGGGCCACCATCATAAGCGTTATCGACAACCTCACCAAGGGTGCATCGGGCCAGGCCGTGCAGAACATGAACCTCATGTTCGGACTGGATGAGGCAGCCGGTCTTGACTATGTCCCGGTATTTCCCTAAATCTGATAACAGGGGTTAGGCGCCAAATCCTAAGGTGCGCGGGTATTGATCATAACAGAGGTAGTGTGGCATCCGTGCGAGGGCAAGGTAAGGAGGCAAGCCATGGCAGTACCTGTCCGCAGACCGGTCATCGCAGGCAGTTGGTATCCGGGCAATCCGGACACTTTGAAAAAGGACATCGCGGAGTATCTGAAAGAGGCATCGATCCCTGAGATCTCCGAGATCTCCCAAAAACCACTTGCCATTATCACCCCCCATGCAGGTTATATATATTCCGGGCCTGTAGCGGCCTACGCATATAAGGCCCTCACCGGATATGATTACTCCACCGTGGTAGTCATCAGCCCCTCCCACAGGGCATACTTCCCCTTCATATCAGTCTGGCCCAAGGGTTCCTATGAAACACCGCTCGGCATGATAGATGTGGATGAAGACCTTTGCGAGAGGCTCTTAAAGTCCGGGGATATCCAGGATGATACCCATCCCCACACCGCAGAGCACGCCCTTGAAATACAACTCCCCTTCCTCCAGAGTGTACTCAAACCGTTCAAACTTTGCCCGCTCATCATGGGCAGGCAGGACCTTTCCCTGTGCGAGAGTCTCGCGGAATCCCTTCACAATAATATTAAAGACCCTGATAATACGCTCGTCGTCGCGAGCTCGGACCTCTCCCATTTTCATTCTTCCCGTACGGCTGAGAATATGGACCGGCAGGTCGCAAACCGCATCGATGCCTTCGATATCTCCGGCTTGAGCCTGGATCTCGAAAGGGCCTACAGCGAGGCCTGCGGGGGCGGACCCATCCTTACCGCATTGCTTTACGCCAAGCTGCTGTCGAAGACCCATGCCAAGGTGCTACGATATGCCCACTCAGGCCATATCACGGGCGACAACTCTTCGGTTGTGGGGTACCTCTCGGCGGTTGTGTATTAAAAGATGCTGAAAAAGACTATCCTCTATTCTTCGGCCGTTATCACCAGCCTGATCATATGTGATGTTGCTCTTTATTTTGTGTACCCGAATGTATCTGCACTCAGGAAAGAAGCCCCGCGGAAGACCGCGTTCATGGAATACCGGGAGAAAGAGTGGGCAATCGAAGGGATACCAAAAACAATCACTCAGAAATGGGTGCCCTTGAAGAGGATATCGCCCTATCTCATCAAGGCGGTCATCATTGCGGAAGACGACAAATTCTGGCAGCATGAGGGCTTCGACCTCGAGGCAATGCACCAAGCTTTTGAAAAGGATATCAAAAAAAGGCAATTCAAAACCGGGGGCTCCACCATAAGCCAGCAGCTTGCCAAAAACCTCTATCTCTCCCCTTCCAAAAACCCTATTCGAAAGATCAAGGAGGCCATCATCACCTGGCGGATGGAGCGGACACTGTCGAAGAGAAGGATCGTTGAGCTCTATCTCAACATGGCCGAGTGGGGGGATGGGATCTTCGGCATCGAGGCCGCAGCGCAGCATTACTTTGGAAAGCATGCTTCAAACCTGAGCCCGGAGGAAGCAGCAAGGCTTGCCACGGTACTCCCCAATCCAAGGAGATTCAGCCCTGTCGGAAACTCGAAGTATGTTCAGAATCGCTCGGCAAGGATATACCGGATCATGGTTGCCCGAGGCATCGTGATACCCGAATATGAAGAGGTCATGAGAGCTCCTGAAGAGAAGATAGAGGATACAGCGGCAGGAACGCTGACCGGGGTTACAGGAACGACAGGCATAACGCCGCCTTCCAAGGATTCAGTACAGGTAAACCCTCCTGACGAATCACCTCAGGGGACAGAGAAAGCAAATCCTCCCGATGCGGCATCACCGGATGCCGCCGGAAATACTTCTTCTGCCCCTCATCCAGGGGAGGGTGCAGGGAATGGGGGAAACAACTAAAACGCATGTGTCTTCTTGTTGAAACCCGGATCTTGCATTGGTAAGCAGCCCTTGCAGCGGTATAATACCTGATCTGGTTTAAGATGGAGGCAAACCATGGCAATTCGAATCGTTCGGCTCGGAAGCCCACGCACTCTCGGCGAGGGTTTGCGCATCGGCACGGTCAGGCGCCCGCCGAGAGGGGTGCTGAAGAGCGAGTTTGCATCACGAAATTTCTATGATGTGTGGCTGCCCAACCTGGCGCCCAGTGAGGGGCTTGTCAAGGAAGCACTCTCATCGAAAGATACGGCGAGTTGGCGGTCTTTTGTCAGAAAATACCGCACGGAAATGAAACGCCCGGAGAACAGCCGGGTTATCGATCTTTTAGCAGCATTTTCGCACCATACGGATTTTTCGGTCGGTTGTTACTGCGCCGATGAGCAGCACTGCCACCGCTCAGTGCTTCGCGAGCTTCTTGCCGAACGAGGTGCTTCACTATATACCTAAGCGGGATCTCAAAAGATACCAACACCACGTTGAGTGCTATTGCACCAGGAAGCGCTTGAACCCAAGGAATAAATTTATTGAACTATCATGATCAATCCCTCTCAAAGGGGATATTGTATTTCTCCAGTTTCCTTTCAAATGTCGGCCGGGAGATGCCTAATAGATCACATATCTCACCCTTATTCAGTTTCGTATCCAGGATAACCTTCCTGATATGCATTTCTTCTATTTCATCAAGGGTGAGGAACCTTCCCGAGGCATCCCGTGAAAGGTCACTCTCCTGTTCTCTTGTATCCTGGAGCCCGGAAACCACATTCAAGTCGGGGAAATCCGACTTTATAAGCACCTGCCCCTTGGAGACGACCGCTGCACGGACAAGGAGGTTTTCAAGCTCCCTGATGTTTCCCGGCCAGCCGTACTGCTTGAAGATCTCAAGCATCTCATCTGAGACCCCTGCGATATGCTTGTGGAGATCGATATTGATCTTGGCCAATAAATAATCAATTAATGGTTTTAAGTCTTCCTTCCGTTCTCTTAAAGGCGGGATATAGATGGTGACGATGTTCAGCCGGTAGTACAAATCATCCCTGAACTGTCCTTCTTTTATCATTGCCCTTAAGTCTTTATTTGTTGCTGCAATGATTCTGGCATTTACCTTGATTCGGTCCTTCCCACCCACACGCTCAAATTCCCTCTCCTGAAGGACCCGGAGCAGCTTTGCCTGAAGATTCAATGACATCTCGCTGATTTCATCCAGGAATACCGTCCCATACCGTGCAAGCTCGAACTTGCCCGGCTTCCGGGTGATTGCACCGGTAAATGAACCCTTCTCATGGCCGAACAGCTCGGATTCAAGCAGGGTCTCAACAATCGCAGAGCAGTTTATTGCAATATAAGGTTCATCAGCAGCGGTATTATTATGAATCACCTTTGCGATCAGTTCCTTGCCTGTTCCGCTTTCACCCTCTATCAGTACCGGGGTCCTGCTCTGCGAGACTACGCCGATGGTCTTGAATATCTCCCTCATCCCGGGGCCTTCCCCTATGATATCGCCGACCTTGTAATCCCGTGACGACTCTACAAGAAGCCCCTTTATCTTTTTCTCCATCTCTAACGCATGGATCGCCTTTTTAATGGCTATATCGAGCTCATTGACATCGACGGGTTTGTGGATATAGTCGAATGCCCCCTCTTTCATGGCCTTTATCGTGGATTCCATGTCATGATGGGCCGTGATCATGATGACCTTCACATTCTCATCTTCTTCCCGCAGCTCTTCAAGGATGGTAAAACCGTTTACATCAGGAAGCCTGATATCCAGGATAACCACATCGGGTGATATCTGTGTATACTTATTGAGACCATCGTTACCCGTTGGCGCAGTATAGACATCGTACCCTTCTTCAGTAAGATACAGATCAAGCGTCTCGCGGATCGAGCTGTCATCATCGATGACGAGTATCTTGGACATCAATAGCCCTCTTTATGATTATTCCATTGAACGATTATCATCATAGGTATCGTTGAAAGCATATTTACCCATTATCCTTAGGAAGTATGATCATAAATCGTGTACCTTCCCCCTTTTTACTTTTGATCTCTATTTCTCCATCGTGCTGATCAATGATTTTCTTTACCTGCGTGAGGCCGAGGCCGGTTCCATAGTTTTTCTTGGTAAAGAAAGGATTAAACAAGTAAGGCAGATCTTCTTCATCTATTCCGCAGCCGTTGTCTCCGATCTCGATTACAAGAGATCCATTTTCATTCCTCAAAGAGATCATGAGCCTTCCGCCCGGCTCCATGGCATCGATGGCATTCTGGAAAATATTGATAAGTGCTTGGGTTATCATCTGTGGATCTACAGGGACGCTCGTAATGCCATCCGCATATCTCTTCTGTACATCGATATCCTTGTCATTGACGGATTTCTCAACCATGGCAAGCGATCCGTCAATGATTGACCTCATATCAGAAGATTCCTTATGCGGGGTTGACGGCTTTGCATAGATGAGCACATCACTCACAAGCTTCTCAAGGTGCTCAACCTCTCTTTGTGCAATCTTGAACCTCTTGAGATCATTCCCTTCCGGCTGCATGCGTTTTTCCAGGATCTGCAGGCTCATTTTTATCGATGATAGCGGGTTTCTCACTTCATGGGCGATACCGGCGGATAATTGGCCGATTGCCGCGAGCTTTTGGCTTTCATAATATTTTTCCTCAAGGTCTTTTAGTTCAGTTATATCGCGCTGAACCAGTACAAACCTGCCAGTGCCCTTCACCGGGCTCGGTGTTATCAATAGATTCCTCTTTGTCCCTTTTCTGGTAACCACCTCGAGTTCGTACGGTTTGAATATACCCTTTTTTGCGTCCTCCCATTTGGAGATGACATATTCTCTATGCTCAGGGGCCACAAATTCTGTAAAGTGTTTTCCTTTAGGGTTGTCGGTAACCCTGCGCCCTCTATTTATCTCTCTGCTGGCATAATTGATGATCCCATCTTTGCTCAGATCAAATATTTTATCGGGAAGGCTGTCAATGATGCTCCGGAGATAGTTGTAAAGTTCTTCCACCTCCTTTCTAAGCCTGATATTCTCATCCACCTCATTCTGGAGGGTTTCGGCATACTCCTGCAGGTACTTTGTGAGCTCCGCTTCTTTTGACACATCGAGAAATGTCTCGATAGCAGCAACAATCTCGCCCTTTTCATCAAAGATCGGTGCAGCAAGGAAATGCAGGTTACGATCCTTGCCTCTGAGGTTTTCAAAATGTTTTACCGCCTCATATGCCCCTTCGATGGTTTCAGACTTGGTCACATTCCCTTTTCCGTAATACTTATCGAAGTTCTCTGCATTGCTATCAATGATAAAATCGGCAAGGAACGGACGTTTGTTTTCGTAAAATGGCTTATAGTAATTATCTGTATTGATCATATCTTCCGAGCTGTAGCCGGTAAGGTCAGTACATGCACGATTCCATAAGATAACCTTATGATTTTTATCCAGCACAAACATGGGGACAGGAGAACCTTCAATGATCCCTTCAATGGTCATTTTTTCTCTCAGGAGCTTCCCCTGCCACTCCTCCCGCTCTTTCAGCCTTTTGAGCTCTTCATTGAGCCGAAGTCGTTTTACATCAGAGCGCGCGATCGAGATGGCTGTAATAACGACGACTGCAATGAGGCCGACCGCCCCCCAAATAATGTTTAACGATGCGCTGCGAATAGGTTTCAGGACCTCGTCATAGGGGGTCACGAGTACGACCCACCACTGCGTGATGCCTATGCGTATGGGGGCATAGGCAATAATACATTTTTTATCCTCGCCTTTCTGG
>JBEKLI010000138.1:0-5824 GCA_050010275.1 Desulfomonilia bacterium
CTCGGCGTACGCGCCCGGCGTTGGAACTCCCGTAATGTTGGGCAGGTGATCCTCATTTGATTTCCCCACCCCGACGGCAATGGCATCCATCGGGCATCTCTCTTCGCACGTGCCGCAGCCGATGCACTCCTCTTCATCAACACAAGATACATAACTGGATGAAGATATCATTTTCAGGTCGAGCATTTTCTGCGTCTGGAGGAAGACACAGCAGCACCCGCAGCAGTTGCAGATCATGGATAAATAACCATCAAGGTTTTCACATGAATGAACCAGCCCCTCCTTATCCGCTTCTTCCAGTATTGACAGCGCCTCTTCCCGGGTTATCTCTCTGCCCATGCCCTGCTCAACGACGTAGCGCCCCATTTCATTGAAATGCAGACAGTTATCAAGCGAGTGATCACATCCCTTTCCCACATAGGACATCATCTGCCTGCACGGACACTTACTCACGGCAAAGTAGGAAAGACTGATCAATTTCTCCTTGAGTTTATCAAACGGGAGGATCTGTGACTTGTTCTTCAGCGACTGGTCAATGGGAATGACCCGTACGGTCGGGATGTTCCGGGCAAGCTCTTTGCCGAAGCCCTCATCGCGGTATTTGATCCAGAGCGGTGCGAGCTTGCGGGCCTTTTCGGTATCGATACCGGCCCAGAAAGGGGCTTCCGCAAAACCTACCACCGTGGGCAGGAGACGATACTTTCTGTCCTTCCCGGGTTTCTGCTGGGTGAATACCGTCCCGTTTCTTGCCATGGCGGTCAGGATAGATTCCAGGGATTCCGATTTATCCGGGTATAATTTTTTGAGATCGTCAAGTGACTTGTTTTCAAAGGGAAGCTTGCATGCTATTTCGGCTTCCTCTTCAGGGAACATGATCTCAAGAATCCCCATGAGCGACGGCGACATGGGTGCACCAATGATGCCCTGGTGCAAATGCCTGGCAAGGTTTTCATACAGAGTCTTTCTGCTGTCCATACGCACCCCTTTTCCTGAGAATTGGATTCATCACCTCTTCATAATCCAGACAGGTATGCCGAATTACCTGCCCCATTGTTTAACAAGCTACCATCTCCAGGGTTTCCATTATGCCTTTCAGCAACTATAATAAAGGGTTTCATGATTCCCGCCTCCAAATGTATTCATCCTGTCTAAATAGTTATCTTGTCCTTAGATTTTTTACCTGTTACATGTTCAATCGTAATTTGCCAAAGTCGTGTTTTATTGAGCATCTCGTCATCAAAATCCCATTCCTTGCCCGAATAATGCCTCATTATTTGATCGAATGCTTTAACCTTGTGCCGGTGATCTGTTATTTCTTGAACAGTACCAAAACCAATCACACTATAGAAGGAATGTGTCCACTTGCATGCAAGAGAATCATTCGTGACAATCTTGACATCATGTTCAAGCTCAAAACAGATTTGGGGATTGGCTGACATGTAATCAATCTTTGTGCCTTCTACAGCAGTATGGAAATATATAAACGTACCATCATATCCATAGGAGACCGGAACAATATACGGTTTGTTATTGTTACTTAATCCCAGCCTGCAAACTTGGGCCTTTGCGATGATTTGTTCGATCAGATCTCTGTTTTCAATTTCCTTGTCTTTGCGCCGCATGTGACCTCCTTTTAAAAGATACTCTGAGATTCGACATCAACATTATATGAAGTAAAAATATATTTAAAGGACAGGTAATTTCTGTGACCATTGATCTTGAGAATCTTTTTGATAAGAGGCTTATTATATGGTGTTTTTAGGAGGAGAAAATAATTAATTCTCTGAAATGTTACTCACTATTTCTCTCAATATACATCAAGTTATTTACTTCAATTGTCGATAATACCTATGAAGAGGAGGCACACCTATGTCAAATATCACCGATGTCAGCAATTCTCTGTTGAGCAGTTTGCTCCTCAACAACCAGCAGACTGATTCATCACAAGATTCAACACAGACGACCAATGGAGAGACTGCGACCCCAGCATCCGCCGACATTAATGATGTTGTCAGTCTCTCAAACTATATCAAGGAGATGGAGAACGATCCCCTGCTCAGTATTGAAGGCCAGGGAGGAACAGGATCGGATAATTCTATTTACAATTTACTGAGCGGAAACCAGGGATCGAGTGATTCAAGCGATTCCCTATACAATATCATGCTGTCTGATGAGAATGCGAAGCTCATGAAGGCAAACCCGAGCTTGGTCCAGGATATCATATCTGAGGAGCAGTCACAAACTACGGATAGCGGATCAACTTCTTCTACAAGTCAATCTCTCGATGCGCAGGCCTTGCAGGATATTGAAAATACTAATCTACTTACCATGAGCCCTGATACCCTCATATCTCTTTTACAAAAGTACACAAGTACTGAAAATTCAGCATCCCAAACCACTCCCGGAACGCAGGTGGATCAGAAAGTATAAGAATCCCCTTACCAATAATCAGTTTCTCATGGGGTCAAGCAGACAAGAGTACCTGTCTCCGCCCCTTAAATCTTTGTAAATCTCACATGTCTCCCTACCCGATGTAGATGGCGCAGGTATAAAAAACAATAGAAACGCACTCAGGAGGCAACATGAAAAGGATATCGGGAGTGAGATCTTGGAGAAAGATCATGTTCGTTGGGATATGAAACATGGATTTTTTTAAGAGAGAATTTTTAGTCGGTTCCGTCCCGGGTGTTGTTATTGGGGACATCTGATTTTAAGGGGGATGGCATGTGGTTGGCAGCAAAGAAAAACCCAAAGGATATAATAAGGGTAATGCAGACTATTGTGTATGCCAGTGATTTTCCATGCCATAACCCGGCAATCCAACGACTGAACTCGTCAGCAAGCACAGCTGCCTTTCCGCCATAGAGTTCCAGATCATGTCTATACATCTTGGAATCTTGGGGCATAACCGGATAAACAGACCCGCCTATTATTTCGTAACCCAGAACGCCGCTTAAATCATCTTCAGCTGTCTGATAAATATAGATGGCACTGCCCAAACCAGCCACAAGGATAATGGCGCTGATAAGATTTAAGAATGCATGCAGATTTTTTATTTTCCACCTCATCTTATACCTGTTTTCACTGCCGTATCGCTAGGAAAGTTCGATTCATCCCAACCAAAATATAAGCCTTCTTCCAAGAAGCTATCGATCACTCCGGAAGAGCATAGGATACCCCTAAGCCTTGCCATCGCTCCAGTTGATGAGCTGATAACGATACCGGGGTTCCATTGATGATGTCAATGACTCCATTCCATACGGCCCCTTGTTAGAACGGAGATTTGATCACACCGGTTTGTTTGTCAATTACGAGCATGCCCAGTGATGAGCCGTCCTTTGTGATAATTTCAACATCGAACTCATTGTCTTTTTCTAAGATTTTCAAAGGCTTAAGATCGGAATCCCCTAAGAGGTAAATGTAATTGTCTACAAGATAACGAGCCTGATCCATGGTAACAGGTTCTTCCAGTTTAGGAGATTTTTTTTCATACTCCATCATATATCTATCCCTGTAACCTTGATACCTGTTGATGCCCTCATTCAAATTATTATACCCATGGTCGTTGATACACCATGAGCAGAGCCAGACGTCATCTTCTCCACCCGAGTAATGTCTGTCATCAAGATCTCTGTGGGCATATATCTGTGTGGTGCCTGCCGCCAAGGTAAAAAATGCAAACAGTAGCAATATTTTTGTCAGCTTCATATCCCCCTCCTTTGAGAAAATGAGGATAATCATCTATTTTTTCTTTAGTAAGGTTACTATGCCAGAAAATCAATCCCGCCCCATGCAGGTGTTTCTCTAGGAGAATCCTAGGAAGCTTGGAAAGTGAAGATCTCTGCAATAGATGGGCACTCAAACTTCGGTTATATGGGAAACAGAAGCTCGGTTTCCATGGTGGATGAGTGCCTCCAATTCACCGGGCATATGCTTTGGGGCGATTCTCAAGCGGTGTTGCTAAAGGCCGATGTAACGGGCATACAGCGTGCGCGCCAGTGCTTCGTCGGTGGTGCCCTTGATAATGGCACGCCCGTCAGGGAAAACGGTAATCTCATATGGGTCTATATGCAAGCTCAGCATATACTCGTTAAAAACCACCTGTCCCACGGTGCTGAGCCGCTTTGCCAGGTCTGGGAAGTAAATTTGGATCGGACTGAGCACATTGATCTGAACCGCCCCCCGTCCGCACAACCTAGTCAGATAAGATCCCTCCCTGGCCTCCAGGAAGTCATACGTTCCCTGATCGCAGGCAGGGCAAAGGCCGGCCCCTTTATTCAACTCCAGCCGTTGCAGATCAACGGTCCATGCATCCGCATAAATGAGCCTGTTGTGCAGCTTTTCCTCCCGGCCCATGAGCAATTTGAACGCTTCCGTTACGGCAAGCGATGCGACGATGTTCACGGCCGTGCTCAACACCCCTACGGTATCGCAGGTGGGGGTGCTGCCGGGAGCAGGCATCTCAGTCATGAAACAGCGGAAACAGGCAGTGCGGTGAGGGATGATGACAAAGGTCATCCCATAGGTGGAGACAACCCCTGCATAAACCCAGGGGATACGGTGCTTGACGCATGCATCGTTGATCAAGTACCGTGTCTCAAAGTTATCGGTACCATCCATGACCAGGTCCACATCGCCGATGATCTCCTCGATGTTTCGAGGATTAACGTCTGTAACCAGGGGTTCGATGGTAACCTGTGAGTTCACCCGACCCAGCTTCGCGGCAGCGGCCACCGCTTTCGGAAGTCTCCGGGAGATATCGTCTTCGTCGAATAGACTCTGACGCTGCAGATTATTCAGTTCGATATAGTCACGATCGATGATCTTGATCCGCCCCACACCCGAGCGCACCAGATGGCTGGAGATGACGCTACCCAGGGCGCCGCAGCCGATAACGGCAACGCGCGAGGCCAGCAGACGTTCCTGGCCGGCCTGAGAAAATCCCTCCAGAATCATCTGCCTGGCATATCGCTCCAGTGCGCCCACTGCCTTTACTCCGTCAAGATCGACATATTCAGGTAGTACTGATCGGTTAGTACTGATCGGTATTTGATATTATGAATGCGGTACTTTTGTGTCAAGGCATATAAACGCCCAGATACCATTTACGATATATCGACATTTAACTTCACGATGTCCTGTTCTCTCACCCCAGGCAATCTTGATTCTCAGGGTCCATGATCTCAGACTTTGTGAATCATTGAATAGTATAGGCAATATCATTCATTATAAGAATTTGACATATTTTTGTCATGCATGAAGAATTGATGCAGGCTTTTGGGATGCTTGCATTTCAAGCACCGTATCCCTGAAACGGGAAAAGACCCCATATTTCAAAGGAGGTGTATGATGAAAGAATTACCTGAAAACCAAGAAATAAAAGAAGGGCAAGCGCTCAACCGACACGATTTTCTCAAAACTCTCGGCATGGGCCTAGGAGCAGTCGGGCTCGCTTCCATAATGAGTGGAGTAGCCACGGCAGCTGACGAAGGCAAGGCTACCCACTACATCGTGGCCCTAACCCACGGCGGGGAAGACCCCAACCGCGCCATCCTGGGCCTTCTCATGGCCTTTACGGCGCTCGACAAGGGCTTCGGCTCGGTGCATGTCTGGATGACCCTCGGCGGTGCGGAGCTTGCCAACAAGACCAAGGCCGGCAGGATCGAGTCCCCCATCTTCAAGAAGTTCGGTAATGCCGAGGAGCTTTTCCGACCATCGGCGCGTGTTCAGGTCGAGAAGGTTGGTGCCCGAGGCGTCGGAGTACTCGGTCGCCATTACCCCGGTGAGCCGGAAGTTCAGGTAGTCCTTGGCATGGAGCATCTTG
>JBEKLI010000139.1:0-5816 GCA_050010275.1 Desulfomonilia bacterium
GTGGCCAGCGTGAAGTTGGTGACCGCCTTGCCGCTCGGGGTAAACCTCATCTCAGGGTCCTTGCCCAATCGGCCGATCAAGATAACCTTATTAATGGAACCTGCCATGGAAAACCTCCTAAATTATTGGCGCAAAGTATGGGTATCGATTCAAAACGCACCATCAACCAAGAACAGGTCATATCGCATTCTTTTGACTTTACTTATGCAACTTATCTTACTCCAAAGCAATAAGATCCTCAAAGAAACAGGGCAAAAAAAGAGGCTGTCAATTCTGACAGCCTCTTTAGTTATGTACTGATCAGTCCTAATCGCAGAGCTCGAACAGTCCTGCAGCACCCATGCCGCCGCCGATACACATGGACTCGACGCCGTACTTGGCGCCTCTGGCCTGCATCTCGGTCATGAGCTGTGCGCACAGTTTCGCGCCGGTGCATCCGAGCGGATGGCCGAGCGCAATGGCGCCGCCGTTAACGTTGACGATCCTCTGATCGCTCTCATGGGAATAGTACTTCTCGTCATAGAGGCCGATCTGCTGAAGGCTGTAGATGGCCTGGGATGCGAATGCCTCGTTGATCTCGAACAGGCCGATATCGGAGACCTTCAGCCCTGCAACCTTCAAAACCTTGGGGATTGCATAGGCGGGTCCTACACCCATTTCATCGGCCCGGCAGCCTGCAGTTACGTATGCCTTGAACTTGGCAATGGGCTTCACGCCGAACTTCTTGACTGCATCGCCGCTCATGATCAGGGTGGCGGCTGCGCCGTCGGTGGTCTGGGAGGAGTTGCCCGCCGTGACCGAACCCATGGCTGAGAAGGCCGGGCGGACTTTGGCAAGTCCTTCAAGGGTGGTGTCGGCGCGTACGCCGTCATCGAAGTCTTGCATGAAGGTTTCTTTTACCATGATGCCGCCCTTCTCCTTGAATCTGCATGCCTCCACCGGCACGATCTCCTTGTACTTGCCGTTCTTCTGTGCTGCCGCCGCCTTTAACTGGGATCCGAGCGCGAACTTGTCCTGCATCTCTCGGGTGACCTTGTAGCGGGTGGCAACGTTCTCCGCCGTTACACCCATGGACATGTAGACATCAGGAATTTCCTGGGCCATGCCGGGATGCGGCCTGGGCATGTTGCCGCCCATGGGGACGATGGACATGGACTCGAGTCCGCCGCCGATGGCCACGTCGCACATGCCGGCCATGATCCTCATTGCCTGGAGCGAGATGGCTTCCAAACCGGAGGCGCAGAACCTGTTGACCGTGGCTCCGCAGGTGTCATCCGGGAACCCTGCCATCAACGCGATAATGCGGCCGATGTTGAGCCCCTGCTCTGCCTCGGGGAATGCACACCCGATCAATACGTCTTCCACATCCTTCTTCTCTACGCCCTTGATCCTGTCCATGACGCCGTTCATGGCCGCCTTGAGGAGATCTTCGGGCCTGGTCTGTGCAAAGGCCCCCCTGGCCCTTCTACAACCGGGAGTCCTTACTGAACTGACGATATATGCTTCTCTCATTGGTTTCCTCCTAGTTCTTTCTCTTGTTATCCGATTACAGGAATAACGGCTTGCCCGTGGTCATGATGTTCTCGGCCATCTTCTGGGTGTTCTCCGTTTTCCAGAGATCAACAAAGGCCTCGCGCTCGAGCGTCATGAGGTGCTCTTCGCTCACGGGCGTACCGGTCGGCACATCGCCGCCTGCCATACATACGCAGATCTTCTTGGCGATGAACTCCATATGCGGGGTGATGTAGCCGCCGCTCTTCATATTGAGCATCTCGGACCAGATCATGCCTATTGCCTCACGGCCGAAGACCGGAATCTTGGTCTTCAGCGGCGGGGCATACCCGTCATCCACCATCTTCAGGACTTCCTTCTTGGCCTCGCCGATGAGGTTGTCTCTGTTCATGACGATGCGGTCGGAATCCCTGAGGAAGCCGTTCTTGCGTGCCTGCTCAGCCGAGTTGGAAACCTTGGCCTGGGCTACGCTCATGAATGCATTGATGAAGAACCCTGCGTAGTCAGTAACCTTGGCCACTTCGGGTTTCGCGGTAATGAACCTCCTCCAGAGGTTGATCATGCCGCAGCCGCCGGGAACCAGACCTGCACCGATCTCCACCAAGCCCATGAACAGGTCGGAGTGTGCCACGATCCTGTCTGCAGACAGGCAGGTTTCACAACCGCCGCCCAGGGTGAGCCCGTAGGGTGCAGCCACCACGGGGTATTTGCTGTACCGGGTGCCCATGATTCCGGTGTGGACTGTCTTGATAAACGAGTCGATCTCGGAGAATTTCCCTGCCCTGGCAAGGCCCAGCATGAATGCCAGGTCTCCGCCTGCGGAGAATGCACCCGGCATGCCGCCTGCCTGGTTGCCTATGACCATGCCCACGCCGTTGACCCCGACATACTCGCCGGCCTTGGCCATGAAGTCCACCATTTCCTTGTTGATGGCGTTCATCTTGGAGTGGAATTCGAGACAGAACACGCCGTCGCCGATATCGATGAGCGAGCAGGAACCCGATGTGAGGGCTGTCTTTTTCTCGGCCTTGAAGTTGTTGAGGTCCAGGGCCTTGGCGCTGACCTTCACGGGCTTGTAGCTCTCGGAGGCAAAGTCGTAGAACATCTTCTTGCCCTTTTCGAGCTTATAGAACGAAGAGTTCTTCTTGAGCATCTTCTTGACGTTCTCGGGGATCTTGAGTCCTTCCTTTTCCATCTTTGCAACGGAATCCTTCACGCCTATGGCATCCCAGCTCTCGAAGGGACCCATTTCGAAGTTGTAGCCCCACTTCATGGCGTTGTCGATCTCGACGACTGTGTCTGAGATCTCGGGGATGCGGTTGGCTGCATAGATGAACGCGGCGGAGGAAACCTTCCAAGCGAACTTGGCTGCCTTGTCGTCGCCATAGAGGACTGCCTTCAGCTTATCGGGAAGCTTAGGGGCCTTCTTGGCAGCATCCAGGCAGGGGAAGCTGACCTTGTCAAAGGTTTCGTATTCGCCGGTTTTAGTATTTATGACCTTCTTGATCTTCTTCCACTCAGGCGTTACCTCTTTCTTGTAGAATCCGGCCTTGGTCTTGTTGCCGAGCAGCTTCTTGTCGATCATGGCCTGGAGGAAATCAGGCAGCTTGAATACGTCACGGGCCTCATCATCGGGGCAGAGGTCGTAGGTGTTCTTCATGACGTGGGTCATGGTATCCAGACCGACCAGGTCGCCCGTGGCAAAAATGGCGGTCTTGGGACGGCCAAGAGGGGCACCGAATATGGCGTCTACTTCGGGGATGGTGAGCCCTTCATCAAGCATGGCCTGCAGGGTCGCGCCGATACCATGGATACCGATACGGTTGCCGATGAAGTTAGGGGTGTCCTTTGCCCAGACGATGCCTTTACCAAGCCTGCTCTCGCCGAACTCTGCCACGAAGTCCAGGATCTCTTTCTTGGTGCTCTCACCAGGGATGATCTCCAAGAGATGCATGTAGCGGACAGGGTTGAAAAAGTGTGTGCCTAAGAAGTGCTCTTTGAAGCCCTTGCTTAAGCCCTCTGACATTGCCTTGAGGGGAATGCCTGAGGTGTTGGAGGATACGATGGCGTCCGCCTTGCGCACCTTGTCGATGCGGGCAAACAGCTGCTGCTTGATCTTGAGGTTCTCGACGACCACTTCGATGATCCAGTCGCATTCGGAGAGCTTGTCGAAATCATCTTCCAGGTTGCCGGTGGTAATGCGCATTGCATGGTCCTTGTCGTAGAACAACGGCGGCTTCGCCTTCATGGCGCCTTCCAGACCCATAGTGACAATCCGGTTCCTGGCCTTTTTATCCTTCTTCTCTTCTTCTTTCAGGTCGAATGGAACGATGTCGAGCAGGAGCATGTCCACGCCTGCTGCGGCGAGGAGCGCAGCAATGCCGCCTCCCATTATTCCAGACCCGATAACCGCGGCCTTATTGATTCTCCTGACCATTATACCCTCCTCTGTTTTGTGTTTGTTGTTTATCTTCAGCTAGTGAAATCTGAATCAAAATTCAATTTACACCGGAAATATGTTTTAGTCAACAAGACTGATGCAGGTATTCAAAGATTTTTCCGGTCTTTAATAGAGATGCTTTTGTTTTAATCATATTCGGACTGGATATTCATTCTTCATGGTTCTCTATCATAATTCTGCTCCAGGCTAAAGCTGATTTAAAGGATCTTGAAAAACCGAAACCTTAGTTACTAAGTTATTAATTATGTTTCATACATAAGTAAGAAGGGAGAAGCCCCAAATTGAAAGAATTCATCCACAATAAGTATCAGGAGAAGCTTCGCTCTGCCGAGCAGGTGGCACAGATGGTCAAGTCGGGTGACAGGATCTTCTTCGCTGAGTTTGCCCCGGATCTATTGTAACGGTGCCTCGTTCCATCATGCAATACGTGGCCACCGAATACGGGATCGTGCAGCTCAAGGGCAAGTCCACCTGGGAACGGGCAGAAGCGCTTATCGGTATTGCGCATCCCATGTTCCGCGACGAGCTCACCAGACAGGCCCAGGAGATAAAGATCTGGCTGAACAGGGATCGGTGAACATCGGCTCAAGGCAACCGGCCTACGGCATAAGGTTAAAATCGCATCATTCCCTTATGCCTTAAGTCTCGTGCCTATTGCCTCACACCTACTTTCTTCTTCATCCAAGATGGGGCTTCCTTGCGCCCGGCTAACCTCTGAAAACCAACCGGGAACAGGCGTTTGAGCCAATCCAGCACATATGCATCAGGGCCCACCATGATACGTTGCTTGTCTTTTTTGATGCCGGAGATGATTATCTTTGCTGCCTTGTCTGCCGTTGTTTTGGCCATGACGTGATCGAAAATGGCAACAGCCTCATCTTTGCTCAAAGAAGCGTCCGAGGCCTTGTAGAAGCGTGCATTGCGGGCAATGCCCGTCTTGATACCTCCAGGATGGACACAGGAGACTTTAACCTGGGTTCCGGAAAGCTCTTGAAAGAGGGTCTCGGTGAAACCCCTCACCGCAAACTTCGCAGTACAGTAAGGTCCATTATTCGGGTTGGTGAAGATTCCGTTTACGCTACTGATATTGACGATGTGGGCCTCCTTATGCTGCTTGAGATAAGGAAGAAACTCCTTACAGCCGTAAACCACACCCCACAGGTTAATACCCATGAGCCATTCAAAATCTTCATAACGAATGTCTTCAAGGGTCTCTGTCACAACCACACCGGCATTATTGATGAGGAGGTGCACCCCACCATGTTTCTCCACTGTCTCTTCGGCATAACGCTTGACCTGATCTCGGTCTGCTACATCCACAATATGGGTAGTGACTCTGATATTTCGGTTGCCAATCATGTCGGCCGTCTCTTTGAGTCCTTCCTCATCAACATCCGAGATGGCCACATGGCAGCCTTCATCGACCAGGTTCATAGCCAGCGCCCTCCCAATACCGGACGCGGCGCCGGTTATGGCCGCGACCTTGTCTCTTAGCTCCTTCATGGATATCTCCTCTCATGTATGGTTGATATGTCAAATCTGGCAGGCCATATCCATGGTCTTGGCCCGATACCTTAAAGATATGCTTGCTCTGGTGACGGTGCGAATATTACCCGGCAGAGGCTGCCTGCGCTTCCATATGCGCCCTAATCTTTTTGGCCGTCCATCCCATGGCCATGTAAGAGCCAAGGTACACTGCGATGAAAACACACACGACCTTGGATATCATGGCAGCTGCAAACGGGATGTTTTCAAATCCGGCTACACCAAGAGCAAGCCCATACAGAATACCCACGACTATCCCCATAAAGAGCATGATGAGGAAGTAAAGAAATCCATGGAT
>JBEKLI010000140.1:0-5797 GCA_050010275.1 Desulfomonilia bacterium
TGTCCTACCACTGCCCGTGTGGCGCCAGCGCCTTTTCGAGTAGCTGCGTCTGCGTGGGGAGCCGGTAGGACAATTCCCGACGATCGGCTATCCTGAAGTTATGGGTGCCAAGGCTCCAACACCGGCGCGGGAAACCATTGGTCGCCTGGGCCAGCGGTGCCAGGTCGTCATCCCCAAAGAACTTTGCGACGACCTTGATCTGCACCAAGGAGACTTGGTTGCCTTCGCCCGGCGACCGGGCGGCGTCCTCATCAAGCCCAAGAGAAGGATCGATCCCGACGACGTTCTCACAGCGGAAGAGAGCGCGCTGGTCAAGAAAGCCGAGCGGGAGATGCGGCAAGGCAAGTATCAGGGTTCCGTCAAGAACGTGATCCTAAGCGAAAAGGAGCGTATCTTTGCCTTTCAGTCGAACCAGCTCGAATGGAAGGGTTACGAACCCTATGAGCTCTATTGGGCAGAGGTGATGAGGCTGGACCCATTGACAGTGAAACTCGGGTCCAGGCACCTCGAGCTTGGTCCCAGCAGCTATGCCTGGATCGAACCTAAGGGGAAGTGGAGACCATCAAGCAACCTGAAGCCCGGTGATCTGATTCAGCTATGCTCTACACCCAGGGGCTTTGAGATCTCCCAGCAACCTACCGTCCAAGGTGTGCTCATGGCTTTTGACCTGGAAAAGGCAGGTATCCTTGCCATGGTGGGCGGGGTGGATTATTCCAAGAGCCAATTCAACAGGGCCATAGATGCCAAGAGACAGAGCGGGTCTGCCATAAAGCCCTTTATTTATGCCGCAGCCATCGATAAGGGCATGACGCCGGCTTCGATCATCTTCGATGCACCGGTGACCTATAAGGCCGGTGCGGATGAGGAGGTATGGCAGCCCAGGAACTTCGAGAAACGGTTCTATGGCGCAACCACTTTGAGGACCGGTCTGGTCTTGTCCAGAAACGTCGTCACCATCAAGATCTTAAATGAGATAGGCCTTGATTACGCCATCTCTTACCTCAAGCGGTTCGATATGCAAGGAGAACTGCCCAGGAACCTTTCCCTTGCCCTGGGCTCCGGTGTGCTGACGCCTGTCAACCTGTTCAAGGGTTATGCCGAATTGGCCACATATGGCCAGAAGTTTAGTCCCCATATGATCGAAAGTATCGTCCAGAGCGGGAAAGGGACGATATTCAGAGCCCCTGCAGGCACTTTTACCTCTGCTGCCCCTGCAGCCACCGCGACCTCGGAAGGCATTGTCCCCCCGCAAGATGCGATGAATACCCAGACATCCGTACAGGACCAGCGGGTTATCTCGGAACAGACGGCCTATATTGTTACCAACATCCTTAAGGACGTGGTACAGGAGGGGACAGGCTGGCGGGCCAAGGCCCTCATGAGGCCGGTGGCAGGCAAGACAGGGACGAGTGATGACAGCAAGGATACCTGGTTTGTCGGATTTACGCCCGATGTATTGTGTGGTGTATGGGTGGGTTATGACAGTATGACTTCGCTTGGTGCCAGCGAAACCGGTGGTAAGACCGCGTGCCCCATCTTTGTCGATTTTATGACAACGGCATTGCGTGACCGGCAGGTGCGTGATTTCAGGGTACCTGATGGTGTAGTGTTTGCCAGGGTCAACTCCAAGACCGGAAAGGGGGCCCCGGAGGATTCAATGGAAACACGTTTTGAGGTCTTTAAGCAGGGCAGCGTACCTACTGCAGAGAAAAATGTTAATGATGATCAATTGCTGAAGGAGGTCTATTGATGCATGTCCGTACGGCCGTACTCCTGGCGGCCCTGATCGCCTACTCCCTGAGTGCCTTAGCCGCGGACATCACGCTGGTTAAACATGCCAGGAGAGCCAAAACGCTTCCACCAAACGAGTATGTGGTCAGGGAAGGCGACACCTTGCGGAAGATCCTGATGGAGGAATACCAGGCTAAGGAGGAAGACCTGCCATACCTCTATAAACGGTTCAGACAGGAAAATCCCTCCATAGCAAACCTTGACTACATCCCTGCAGACACGAAGATCATGATCCCGATGATAGGGGATGCCAAGACTAGTCAGGAGGCACTAAAGCCTCAGCCCCAGCAGGAATTTGAAGTGAAGGAGGTTTCTCCCAATGAATATGTAATTCAACAGGGTGAATATCTCGCCAAGATCCTCAGGAAAATCTATGGTGCCTCTGATGAGCGTATCTTCCATGAATATATAGGCCTTGTTAAGAAATTAAACCCTGAGATCACTAATCCTAATCTCATAATGCCAGGTCAAAAGCTCAGGCTTCCTGAAATTAAGCAGGTGTTGACTGCTGCAAATCGTGCACAGACTCCGACCCTGCCGAGCTCACCTGTTTCAGCGACCACCTCCGGTGTGCGGCTGGAGAATAAGCCCACCCCCCTTCCTTTTCCTGAAGTCGCAGCAACAAAATCTCATGACAGGGAAGATATCTCGGCATCCGTCTCTCCCCAAGCCCAAGCAGCCACACCGGCGCCATCAATAAACCAGGGGGTCAGCACAAAAACTGCAAAAGCGCAAAATGTTCAGGATCTCAGAGTGGTCAAGGGATCGGTTCTCCCGGCATTGAAGGCACTGGGCGGTACACAGAGGGACAAGGGCACCTATTACATGCCCATCACGGGCGGTACCAGCCTATCTATCAATAGCTCCGAGGTCCCCGTCATGGAGTTGGATACAGGCAGAAAGATCATCTTTGATATGAACGCTCAGATCACTCCGGAAATGAAAAGGTTTATCGAAAAGGCATTCCCATCCTTCACCATAATCTCCGGATCGCAAGCGGACCTGGAAGGGCTCATGGATAAGGTCTTAAATGTATCCGGGTACTTTTCTATCAATAAAGACGCAAGCCCGCTCCTCGTTGGATCAGAAGAGAAGCTCAGATTTTTCGGCAAGTGGATCGTATATAAGGACTTTTCCCGGCGCAATGTGTTTGTTGTCAATCTCTTAGGCAATGAGGAACAAAAGACACCTTCTTCCATCAGGAGCTATGCAGGGCACTTCGGTATAGATCTCATTGAAATCGGCGGAAAAGATCCCGGAAGGGCACAAAAAAAACCCATACACGTTGTCGACCTGAAGCATTCATATCCTGTGCTTTTCAATCGTCTCAAGATCCCTTTTGAGACGAACAAGGAGATAGCCCTGACAAAAGGCGGTGTGGTCAAGATATCCTACAAGGCCCCGGTTCTTTTGGGTAATGTGATACTCACCGATGTCATGCCTGAGCAGGATATGGTTGCCATGCTTGGGCAGCAGTCATTTGACGTGTTAGATATGAACACGATACAACTCGATGAGGTGCTGAGAAAAATCGGCCTTGAGTTTGAGGGACCCCCGCTGAAGATGACGGTGGCCCAGGGCAGGACGGAACTGGAGATCCCGGGTCTTCAGTTGGGCGGCAATGTCATCCTCTTAAAGAATATCGATAAGGATATTACGGCCTATATCGCAGCTTCAGGGATGAAAGTGCTGGCCTGGTAGAGGTCTATCCGACAGCCAAGGATACGGAACTCGCAGGGAGCTTGCCGGGTAGGGTGAGCTTTTTACGATCGGGTTTGATTACATCCGTGCTGACGAGATGAAACAGCCCCCGCCCCCGCCAATGTTATGGTGAGTGGAAACGGGTTTTGCCTCGGTGGTGAAAGAGACCGAGTAGCTCGATGCCAGAACATTCCCTGCCAGGTCTTTTACACCGTTACTGCCTCCTGTAATGGTAAGGGTACAGGGGGTGGAGAATGCATCATTGCCGCTCACGCTGACGGTCATGCCGTCACTGGACAGGCTCACATGTCTGGAGACCACGGTCGATCCCGATTCCAGGATAATTGTCGATGCGTTGATGCTCGCCGGATCCATCTTCTCTGAGAATAAAAAGGTTACGGGGGTCGATATATAGGCAGTGCCGTCATTATTCTTTGATATCTCGGAAAAATTGATCACGGGTGGGATGTGGTCGGGCCTGGTATAGATGAGGAAGGTTCCGTCTTGGCCTGCAAAATAAACCTTGCCCGAGGTGCTTCCCCAGACGGCATTGATCTTCAAACTGGTAGGCACGCTCGGCAGGCTCCCCCAGGAATTTCCGTCATAGTGATAAACAATACCGTTTTCTCCGGCAGCAAAGACATCGACAGGAGAGCTCCCCCATAAGGTGTTGAGTGCGATTCCAGTGGTCGTGGTTGCGATTGTCCATGATGACCCGTTGTAGTGGAGGATATCTCCGTTTGTATCTGCGGCATAGATGTCTGAGCCGGATGACCCCCAGAGGGCGCGGATATCCTGAGAGGTCGGTATCGATGATACGGCTTTCCATGTCGTCCCATCATAGTGGAACATTGTCCCGTTTTGGCCACCGACATATATGTCGTTCCCGGTGTTGCCCCAGATGGAATAGAGATCGATTCCGGTTGTTATAGATGGGGCCACGTCCTTCCATGAGGTTCCGTTAAAGAATAGGATAGTTCCTAATGACCCAACGGCATAGACATTTGTTGCTGATAATCCCCAGAGTGCATTGAGACGGCTGTCGGTAAGCTTGAACATAAGCCACCCGGTGCCGCCATTCAGCAAGATCGTCCCCAGATCACCTGCCGAGAATACTGCAATATTGGGCAGTTCCCACAATGATGTCAGGTCGTCGGATGTATTGGTAGTTATCTCCTGCCACGTGCTCCCATCCCAGTAGATGAGCGTACCGCTTGCCCCGGCGGCATAGATATCCCCATCCCATGAACCCCATACGGCATAGAGATCCTGAGTGATGGATGGGGGAAGAGAAGCTTTCTGCCAACTATCAGCGTAGCTGACGGAATTGGTTAGTAACAAGGAGAGGATGAAAGCGGTGATCATGAAATATAAGGTATGCGTTCTCATAGGTATCCCTTCTCGGCATGACGAAGATATTATGTAATACATAATAAAGGTGACCACGGGTGTTTTCAATTTCTTTGGTACGTACCTTCTATCATCTATTATTTGGGGCATACACCTCCCTGAATTCTTTTTTTCCAGGGTCTGCAAAGACAATAAACCGGCCGTCGTGAACGGGTATGCCCGGTATCACCCGCCGGGTACGATCATTGATGATAAATGGTCAGCTTGTCGCCGGGCTTTATCTCGGTTGCGGATGCGAGCCTGTTCCATCGCAGGATATCCATGGTGGAGACGTCGAACTGTCTGGAGATCCCCCAGATGGTGTCGCCTTTCTTCACCTTGTATTTCATAGCCTTTTTGAGGGCATGTTTGTTTTGTGAAACAGGGATGACAAGGGCCGTCTTGGGCTGGATAAGGCCGGGGTCTTTGATATCGTTCGCACGAATGATCTCATCCACCGAGATCCCATGTTCTTTGGATATACCTTTAAGGGTCTCGCCCTTGGCCACTAAATGGACATGATTCCCTCCGGCGTCTTTTTCCATAGCGATATGGGTAGGGCTTTTCGGAATGATAATGGTTTTTCCCACCTTCAAGCCCTGTTGCGGAGAGAGTCGGTTCGCCCTGGCAATAACCTCCACCGTGGTGGAATGCTTCTTGGCAAGGGAATACAGGGTTTCACCTTTGTGAATGGTATGAGTGACGTAGGGTATGGATTCTTCGGAAGAATCCATCTGGCTCTCGGCACCATGCTTTAATGATCTTCCAGAGTTTTTGCGGACCTTTTCTTTCGCATCTTTGATAGATGTGGGTATGGTATCAGTAATGATATCAGGGCTGTTTTCAGCAATAGACCCTTTGAGACCACCACTTGCCTTTGCTATGTCGTCCAGATACCCGGGACTATCCACCTTAT
>JBEKLI010000141.1:0-5787 GCA_050010275.1 Desulfomonilia bacterium
GACGGTGATCGGCACTTTGATGGATATATTGGCTCCGTCGCGCCGGAAAAAAGGGTGGGCTTCGGCCGCAATGGAAATGAAGAGTTCGCCCGGCGGTCCGCCGTCGCGGCCGACGTTGCCCCGGCCGGGAATACGGACCTTGGAGCCCGTATCGACTCCGGCGGGGATACGCACGGAGATGAGCTCCGACTTCTCGACAACCCCTTGCCCACGGCAAACAGGGGGCCAGCTCGCAGAGGCGCTCCCCACGCTTCGTGAGGACCTGGAACGTGTGCCACGTCGTTCTGTTCATGGTTTTGAAAACATCAAGGATAAAGTCACTCGGCACCTGATCGATGAACAGATCAGACATGGAGTTCACGAATATGAGCTGGGGTCTCTTCCACGAGATCGGCAGATCAAGGCAATGCGGATGGATTGCCACTTCGAAGCCCCGGACATAGTTTTTCTGCCCCATCGCCTGCAGCCGCTTCGCCATGCGCTCGGCATAGCAGTGAGCGCAGCCCGGGCTGGTCTTACTGCACCCGGTGACCGGGTTCCAGGTGGAGCCGGTCCATTCTATGGCTGATTTCTCCGCCATCTCATCACTCCTTCAGGATGTGCTCTGCAATGCGCAGTGCAATCGGTGCACCTCTCTTGTTACCACATGCAAAACACAAGAGGTACAGTGGATTGTTCCGAGAGTTGGGTAAAGAGAGTGGGTTTTCCGCAACACCTGCGAAAATTGTCTTCAGACGTTTTATCAGATATCTGGTAATCTCTTCAAAACCGGCTGTCTTCCTGGTTACTTCGGTGCTTTCTTCAAAGAGGTTTGACGTTGACACTTTCTTATAGAAGATATCCCTCCATCCTTTATCGCCAAAGATGCGGTCAAGCCTCGTCTGCCACTCCTGGGGAATGTTCCCGTCTCTCCTCAGGAGTCTGTTCACTCCGACACCCAGAGGAAACAGATACCACATGTCTATGGCATGGGTATCTGCGATGGCTTCAACACTGTCCCACGCCACATTCATTCCGAAAGGGTCGAGAAAAAGCACTGAGCGCCATGAAGAGTTCTTCCTGAAATCATGACATATATCCTGAATGAAGGCATTGGCATCCTTCTGGATAACATGGATCTTGTGTGCCTTGTCAGGGTATTCCTGTTTCAGCAGACCCAGTTCTCTGCATTTATCCAACGACTGCTCCACAAAGTAGTACTCTGCAAAGCAGGGATTTGTTTCAAGGGCGATTCTTGCAGATCCGGTATGGAGTATTTCAGCATCTTCCCCGACCTGGTCCGGAAAAAGGAGTGACTGTTTGTCGTCTTTGAACTCAACGGTTCTATACCCGGTTCCGGCAAAGGCATCGATATAGATAAGATGGAAATTCTTGTTCTTGAGGGCCTGGGTATATTTAGCCAGATATTTCTCAATACGTTCTAGTTTGTTTTTCGTCCAGTCACCGCCGAACTGCTGCAGACTGTCCATCAGCACCTCCTTCCAATCACATCAATGCATTCCGTCCCTCATGGGGTAATGGGGGACGTGTAGATTCCATTTAATTGACAAATTTATCCTAATCGTTTTTCTCTTTCCTCACCCCTTTGAATGGATCCTGGTCATGTTTCACATCCATGAACTGGCCGGTATCCATATCTCTCTTGGTCCACCGATCATTTTTCGGATTATAGACCTGGGAGCGATCATCCACAGCCCCTCTCCGATAGCCGTCACCTGTATTCCTTGCCATAGCTGATCTCCTTTACTACTAATCCTTTTATTATTTGTTGACGAATATATTATAAAAGAGTATATTTGTCAACCAAAATACTATGGCATTACATGGTGACCCTATGCTGCAGAAGCGATTAAAGCAGGTAAGACTGGCCAGGGGGCTCAGCCTGGAAGGCCTGTCCGAGAGGATGGGCGGGGTTGTTACCAAGCAGGCACTTTCAAAATATGAAAAGGGCCTCATGGTACCATCCATCCATGTGCTCACGAAGATAGCGGAAGCCCTTGAAACCAAGACCGCTTACTTATGGACCGAACCTTCGGTGAGGGTTGAACTGACTTCCTACAGGAGGCATTCTGCACTCTTAAAGAGGGAACAGGAGTCCATAGAGAGCATTGTCAGCCAGACAATGGAGGACAGGGTGCGTCTTCAGGAGCTCGTCCAAGGTCCTGTAACAGTCAATCTCCCCAAGCGGTGCGCGAAGGTTAAGTCCCATGAAGATGCCGAGCGCACTGCAGAAACATTGCGTGAATCCTGGAATCTTGGCGAGGCGCCGATAGCGTCTGTTATAGGAACCCTTGAGGAACAATTCATACACGTAATCACCATAGACAATTCAAACGGAAAATTCGATGGCATCGCTGCAAAAGTCATGGACGAAAAGGGAGGGTTAAAGGCAGCTGCAGTAGTGACTCGAGGAGGCCTCCCCGGGGAAAGGCAACGTCTTAATCTCCTCCATGAGCTTGGCCATCTGGTGATGGATGTTCAACCTACCATGAACGAAGAGAAGGCCGCCTTCCGCTTTGCCGGTGCCTTTCTCGCCCCGGCCCCACTGGTATTCCGGGAGATAGGGAGAAAGAGATCTACCGTTCAATTGCAGGAACTGATCATCCTCAAGAAATTTTTCGGGATGAGCATACAGGCATTGCTGTATAGGATGCATGACCTGGAGATCATTAATAAAAGCCTTTATACCCATGCATGCATACAGATAAACAAGCTGGGCTTTAAGAAAAGTGAGCCTGAGCCAATGCCTCCGGAGGAGCCACGCTGGTTGAAGCTGACTGTTTTGAGGGCCTTCTCAGAAGGCCTGCTGACAAAGGAAGATACTGAGCGGTTGATCGGGGAACCCCAAAGAGAAGCAAGCAGGCAGATTATGAACCGACGTGCATTTATGGAACTCTCCTTAAAGGATCGAAGACAAGTATTGAGAGATCAGGCTGCCGCACTGGCTGATCACTACTCACACGACCTTGAGACAAAAGATATCGGTGGAGGAGATTTTATTGAGCACTAGTCCTGGCAATCCAAATCGCGGGGACATCTGGCTTGTCAACCTTGATCCGACAGTGGGAGCAGAAATTCAGAAAACACGACCAGCAGTCATAGTAAGTTCAGATGCCATGGGTATTTTACCTATTAAGCTAATCGCACCGGTCACCGGCTGGGATCATCGATATGCTCAGAATATCTGGCATATAAAGATCACGCCGGATAAAACAAACAACCTTGAAAAGGCCTCAGCCGCGGATGTGCTCCAACTCAGGGGTGTCGACACCAGGCGGTTGATAAGAAAGATCGGCCGCCTGAGTGCAGGTACCATGGACGACATCGCCTCTGCAATAGCCGCTGTTGTTGAGTATAAATGAGGATAAAACAGGGATGGATATGAAAATCCTTGTTGGAGATATGTTCCATTCCAAGGCCCAGACCTTGATCAACACCGTGAACTGTGTCGGTGCGATGGGCAAAGGCATCGCCCTGGAATTCAAGAAGCACTTCCCTGATATGTATAAAGACTATGTCCTGCGCTGTGAACGACATGAAGTCATGCCAGGGATTCCCTACCTGTACAAGACCCTCTTCCCTCCCCAGATTATTAACTTTCCAACCAAAGACCACTGGAAATCCATTTCCCGTATCGAAGATATCGAACACGGGTTGCGAATCCTGCTCGATAATTATATTGCGTGGGGTATTTCATCACTGGCAATCCCCCCCTTGGGATGCGGGAACGGTAAATTGGAGTGGAGGACAGTTGGGCCATTGATTTACACCTGTGCGAAACAGATGACAATTCCCATTGAAATGTATGCACCCTATGGGACCAATCTCAGAGAGCTGTCTATTCAATTCCTCGAAAATGGTGCTGAGAATCACAACGGATAAGTATCGAGAACAGGTACACCTTCCCTTTATCCAGAAACTGGGGGCATCCATTTTCTCAATGCCAAGACCTGACAATATTTTAGCTTGATTGAGAAATGGAACAAAACCTTTTCCCTGTCATTTATTCGGCTTCAATAATAACGCCACATTGCTCACATTGATAGCGGGTCTTTTCCTGATCGATTGCCGGGAATTCCTCGAAGTCATATTGCTTTTTGCCGTGCACCTCAAAACATTCCGGGCAATACCCTTCTGACAGCTCATCGGCGGTAATGGTCAGATGGCAGTGCCGGCAGCGCAGCCTGCTTTTCTGCAGGGGCAGGAGGACCAGATGGAGATGTCTGCATGATGTAGAGTTCATGCTGAATGCCATCCTGCAGGCAATTGAAGAAGCAGCCATAGGGAGCGACCAAGAAAGCGACTATCAAAGCGACCAAGTAATCCGCCTGCTCTGGGTCCTGCGGAAGTCGCAGCGGAGCGCCTCCGCTATCATGGCCGAGCTGGGGCTCGCGCACAGACCCACGTTCCGTAAGAACTACCTCCACCCGGCCCTTGCAGCGGGATTGATTGAGATGATCCATCCTGATATACCCCGCAGCCGCAACCAGAAATACCGCCTGACTGCGCGTGGTGAACAGCTCATGAATGCCAAAAAGAGATGAGGGTGATGCAAGGGTCTTGCATTATTAGATAATATAGCAAAGGTTAAGAATCACCTTCCGAAACAGCTCTTTACATCGCCGAATCAGGAAAGAAAGGCACCAGGACCTGTCACCATGACATGCGGGCAGGAATCACGGTAAGGCATCGAGCCACTCCACTGTCTGTTTCCAGAGCGTCTGCCGCATCTTCTCCTTGAAAAAGCCCAGATGCCCTATCTTGCCTGTACCCAGCTCGGATGCCATGATCCTGCGGCGCTCGATCCTCGCTTTGGGATACTGGGACAAAAGATGCTCGATGGCGGCTTGCGGGCCATAGGTATCGTCATCAAAGCTGTAGGCCATGATCGGGAACGTAAACTCCGCATATCGGCTTGTGTCGATGCCGAACTTTTTCGTGAACAGATAGTCTTTCTGTCGTGCCCAGCGTGCCCATTGCGATATGATGCCTGTCGGCACATCGACTGATGAAAAGCCGATCGTCCGTGCAGGGAATATATCCCGCCCCACAGAGAGGACTGGTATGATCACGTGCATCAGAAGATAGATGACGATGCAGAAAGGCCACGGATACATACGCCAGTTTGCATTCAATGCCGGGGCGAAGACGACTCCGGACAATCTTTCGGACAGTGGAGCCAGGCCGATGAGCTGGCCGCCTGCGCTGTGGCCCACAAGAAAGATGCGCTTTGTGAGCCCTTCTGCGATCACTGTGCTCAGCACTGCCTCCAGATCCTGTGCTCCCCAGTCTATCATCCTCAAGTCGCGGCCGCGTATCGCATCGGTCCGCGACTCACCTATGCCCCGGTTGTCATAGGTGACAGCGGCATATCCCTGCTCTGCCAGGAAGCGTGCAAATGGTTCATAGAATTCCTTGGGCACGCCCAGGGCCGCGCTGATGACCACAGCTCCTTTCTCAGCCTCCTGCGGCTGGAAAAGATATCCGCTCAATGTGACACCGTCCTTGCAGGCAATGGAGATCTTTCTTTTCTGCATACACTCCCCTCAAGAGCAATATGTGCGGTTTCAGTTCCTGAACCGGTACATTTCTTCACCTGCCCGTCGGTAATAGTGAAAATCCACCCGGAAAGCCGCGGGGAGTTTCACTCGGCTTCAATAATAACGCCGCATTGCTCACATTGATAGCGGGTCTTTTCCTGATCGACTGCCGGGACTTCCTCGAAGTCATAT
This sequence comes from Desulfomonilia bacterium, assembly GCA_050010275.1. Lineage (GTDB taxonomy): Bacteria > Desulfobacterota > Desulfomonilia > UBA1062 > UBA1062 > MWEI01. The sequence goes on from JBEKLI010000141.1 coordinate 5,733, forward strand.
TGCTTTTTGCCGTGCACCTCAAAACATTCCGGGCAATACCCTTCTGACAGCTCAT
>JBEKLI010000142.1:0-5780 GCA_050010275.1 Desulfomonilia bacterium
ATATACTGCCCCTCACCGGCCCCTCGGCTCAGGCAGGCATCCAGAGCCAGAAGGTATGCGAACTAGCCACCAACGATATCAACTCTGCAGGCGGTATAAAGTCCCTGGGCGGTGCCAAGCTGGTGAATGTCTGGACAAACAGCAGAGGAGAATCCTCTTTTGGCGTGACAGAGGCGGAACAGCTCATCAAAACCGATAAGGTGAGCATCATCTCAGGGGCCTGGAACTCTGCGGTCACCTACCCCACCACCATGACAGCCGAACATTCCGGCATACCATACGTGGTCCCCGTATCCGTCAGAGACACGATCACGGAACGTGGGCTAAAATACACCTTCCGCATTGCCGCAAAAGACAGCTGGAGGAACCGCGACCAGTTCAAGTTTCTCGATCAGATGAGCAAGGCTGCGGGCACAAAGATTGAGACGTGTGCCTTTGTCTACGAAAACGGTGGTTGGGGAACAGCCATGAAAGACCAATGGACAAAACTCGCCGGGCAATACGGCTATAAAGTGGTCATGGCCGAACCCTATGCAGACACCACAAGTGACTTCATGGTAACGGTTGTTAAGCTCAAGAATGCAAGGCCTGATGTCATCTTTTTGGCCTCTTTTACTCCTGATGCAATCCTGCTCGCAAACGCCATGGCACAGATGAAGGCGGGCGCAAAGGCCATTATCGCTACAGGCGGAGGCCATGCCGGCAAGGGGTTCATAAAGGGTGCCGGGAAGAATTGTGAGTATATCTTCGACGTATCGGAGTGGGAGCCGGACATGAACAGACCACATATCGCTCCGCTGAATGCAGATATCAAGAAGAGATACGGTTTTGACCTTACCGCTGAGACGGTGGATGCCTTTGCCTCGGTCTATGTAATAGCCGATGCCTTGGAACGTGCGGCATCCTCTGACCCGAAGGATATCAGAGATGCCTTGGCAGACACCGATCTGTGCAAGGATAAAGGTAAACTTGGTATCGATATCCTTGCCTATAACTGCGTTGAATTCGATAAAACGGGACAGAACAAGAATGCCGGCTTTGTCATGGTGCAGTTCCGCAACATCAAAGGCACCATGGAGCGTGTAACCGTATGGCCTGCCGATGCAGCCAGGAAGTGTTTTAAGCCGGTATTCCCGATGCCGTAAAGAATCATGAACCCTCTTTCACGAGTTTCATAATCATTTCCACGCTTCCCTGGAAGCCGATCTTGCTTGAGTCGATGCAGAGATGATAATTCAACGAATCGGTCCAGTTGACCCCCACCATGTCCTTTATGAACTTGGCCTTTCTCTGGTCCGACTCCAGTATTTCCGCCTGTGCTTCCTGGATATCTGCAATATTCTTCACCTTCATCAAACGTTTGGTTCGAAAGTCCAGGGGGGCATGGACAAATACCCGGGTCACGCCCGGCCGGTTTCTCAGTGTATGAAAACCGCCCCGGCCCAGGATTACGGCACTATACCGATCAACAACATCGTTCATAATCCTGCATTCCAGGGTGAACAGCTCCCTATCGTAAACCGGCCGGCTCAGAGGAGATACACTTGTGGTTTCCGGTGTTCCCAGAGAAAACCCTCTTAAGATATTCGCGAGAAGACCCGAGGATCTTTCATCGTAGTTTTCCAGCCAGGTTGCATCTGTTTTAAGGTGTTTGGCCGCCTGACGAAGGATCTCCCGGTCGATGTACTTGTAGCCGAGCTCTTTTGCCAGCAGATAGCCGATATACGTGCCTCCGCTTCCCATCTGCCGTGATATGGTGATTGCAGAATGAGTTTTGTCTTTCATGTGTCCCTCCTTTTCATCCATCAGTCAATGACAACCTCCGTGCCTTCATCCATTCGTACATCTTTGATGAGGATGATCAATGGTATTGAGAACAGGAAGATTACTGCGATGAGAAAGAATACATGATTGTACGAGAGCATGCTTGACTGCCTCATGACCATTCCCTCGATCATCTTCAAGGCCATGCTCTTTGCAACCGCAGGGTCTACACCCTGGGATATCAGGTATGACCATATCACGCGCAGCGAATGGGATGCGGAGTCTCTGAAGATCGTCACATTTTTTACAAGCACTGCCCTGTTCCAGTTTTCTCCCTGGGTCAACAGCGTGGCGGCCAGGGCAATGCCTACACTGCCGAAAACCTGCCGGACTACATTGTAAAGCCCCGTAGCAGCGGTCATGAGGCTCTTTTCAATGGTAGAGAGCGCCGCTGTGCTCAATGAAACGAATATAAGCCCGAAGCCGATACCCTGTATGAACTGGGGTATGAATATATCCCAGTAACCGACATCGACTGAGAGGCGTGAGAATTGATAGAACGAAACGGCGTTCACAAAGAGCCCCACGCCGATCAACAGCCTTGGACCGAATCTGTTATAGAGCCTGCCTCCGAGCGGCATTGCAAACGCCATGGCTATGCTTCTCGGTACCAACGCCAGGCCAGAATTAAAGGCGGGGTAGCCAAGGAGCTGCTGGAGAAAGAGAGGAAGCAAAAAGAGGCTGCCCATCAGGGCCATGCCGAGGATACCGCCGAGGAAGGTCCCTGAAGAGAAATTGATATCCTTGAGGATCCTCAAGTTTACGGCAGGGGAATCCGTGGTTAATTCACGCCAGATAAACAGCAAAAGGCCCACGCAGGAGATGACGGCAAGAGCGGTGATGAAGTTGGAAGCAAACCAATCCTTCTGCTCGCCTTTTTCCAGCATAATCTGGAACGAGCCGAGACCCACCATCATGCAGAAAAGGCCCATGAAGTCCAACTTCCCTTTCTCCCTGACGAGGTAAGGCGGGTCTTCGATGAACTTGATGACAAGCAGCGTATTGAGGATGCCGACAGGGACATTTATATAAAAGATCCACGGCCAGGAATAGTTATCGGTGAGCCATCCCCCGAGGGTGGGCCCGATGGCCGGTCCCAGGATAATGCCGAGCCCGTAGATGCCCATTGCCATTGCCTGCTCTTTCGGCGGGAAGGTTTCCCGGAGGATTGCCTGAGAAATAGGGATCAACGCGCCACCGCCTATCCCCTGAATGATGCGGAAGGTGACCATTGAACCCAGGCTCCAGGAAATGCCGCACAGCATGGAGGCACAGGTGAACAAGAGCACGGAAAAGTTAAAGAACCTCTTGCGTCCAAACCTACGGCTCATGAGGGCAACAATGGGCATGATAATGACGGTTGAAAGGATGTATCCCGTCGAGACCCATGTGATCTCCTCGACAGAGGCCCCAAGGGTCCCCCGCATGTGGGGTAGTGCGACATTCACGATGCTTGTATCAATGGCCGACATGATTGTCCCGGTCATAACCGTTATGGTGATGAGCCATTTATGGCTGATATGATTCTCGCTCACATAAGCCTCTATTTCTTGGCCAGGTTAAGTCCTGTCCGGCGGCTTACATCCACGGTGGGGACTACGGAAAGACCCGGCCATAACGGATGTACCGGATCAAACCGGGAATCAATGATGATCTTCACCGGGACACGCTGTACCACTTTGATGAAATTACCCGTTGCATTCTCCGGGGGCAGCAGGCTGAAGACCGCGCCGGTTCCGGGTTGCACACTATCGACATGGCCCTTAAAGGTCATACCCGGATAGGCATCAACCTTGATCTCAACGCCTTGACCCACGGTCATTTTCTTGATCTGCGTCTCCTTGAAATTGGCTATCACCCATGTATCCTCTTTTACGATTGCAAGAAGGGGCTGCCCGGGTTCAATATACTTCCCGGGATCAACATTCTTCATGGCGATTCTTCCCGAGATGGGCGCGGTAACAACGGTTCTTAAGAGATCCAACCGGGCCTGATCCAGAGAGGTTTCCGCCTCTTTGATCCTGAATCCCTGGGTGGTCAGCCGTGTCTTGAGCGTTTCGAGCGCCGCTTCGGCCTCGGCAACAGCAGCCTCTGCAGCTTCTCTCCGGGCTTGTGCGACCTTCCAGCGGGATTGAACGGTATCGAACTGACTTTGCGACACAACCTTTTGTTTCAATAATCTTTCATAACGCTTCACATCTTTATCTGCCAGGTCTTCTTCGGCACGGGCGGCATCGAGATTGGCCTTGGCTTGTACAAACGCCTTTTTCTTCTCCTCCACCGATGCATGCAACTCGCGGTCCTCGGCCTTTACCTGAGAGAGGGTATCATTTTTCTGAGTCAGCACATGCGTGTAATCATCCCGAAAGATCTCGAGTAAAGGGTCGCCTACCGTGATTGATTGGTTGTCATTAATAAATACCTTTACAACCTTTCCCTTGACCTCTGCCGAAACAGGGACGATCACCCCGGCCACATAAGCATCATCCGTGCTTTCATGAGAGAGCGAGTGAATGAGAAAGACGACCGAGTATAGTAACGCCGCGAAAATTACGAATATAACCAGTCCCCTGAAAATCCAGTTCTTCATACGTATTTTTATCCTTGTCTATTCCAGGTCTATTCCAGCCGCTTATCGAGGTTATTCACTATGTGCTCGAGAATCCTGCACATGATCCGGAGATCTTCATCCGTAAGACCCTTGAAGGCACATGCATAGTGGTTCAGCACTACCGGTGTCAATGCCTCCTGAACGGCACGGCCGGCCTCTGTCAGAAAAAGATTATACGCACGCTTGTCCGTACCGTCGGGCCTGCGTTCAATATAACCGCGTTTATGCAGCTGGTTGAGAATACGCGTCGTGTTATGCCGGTCTTTATACGCCTTCTCCCCGAGCTGTCTCTGGTTCATTCCCTCATGCTCCCGCAGTCGAACCATCAGACCCCACTGCTCCGGTGTCAGGTCGTATCCTGCAGCCTGGAAAGATCTCCGCAAGGCGGCAACCCCCTGGGTGTGCATGCGGTAAACCCAAAAGCCGGGTGAGTTATTAATGGAAAAGCTTATATTCTTCACAGTGTGCGATATCCTCCCGGACCGGGGAGGACAAACACGCCCTCAAACAATGTTGTCATGACAACTTATATGTCACCCAGTTACCTGCGTGTCAAGCCCAAGCCCGACACCCACAGTGCAGGGTGTATCCTAAACATGGGTTGGATTCAAAAAGGTTACCCGGTTTACTTTTATCTCACACTGGTTACAATTGTGGTGATCACCCTTTATAATTTACCACCGACCACAATACCCCTCCGGCCATGAGCGCTGTAATACCCACCACCAAAAGCGCCGCCGGCTTCATATCATTTCCGGCAAAAGAGGACTCGTGAAGCGTTTCGATCCGGAAGCCGGAACCCGTTTGCCGATCGGGCATGCCCATATATTTGAAGTGAAATGCCGAGAACATCAGAACAAGGATGATCGTCAGAAAACTCAAGAATACAGCGATGCGGTATTTTGTACCCACCCCTTCTCTTCACCTCTGATTAAAAACAAATGCAACTTTTCAGCCAAGAATGGAAGCCGCGCGCCGAACAAGTTGCTTTATTTTTTAAACATTATTATATAGCTGTAAACAAATTGGTTCTCCATCCGTCTACAAGAGGTTAAGGATTCGTTCAATGATCGTGAGGAAGGAATAGAATGCAATCATGTAATTAAAAGTGCTTGCATCGATACACGCCAGATTGGTTTAAGATAGGCCAGCTTAGGTAATGTTATTTTATTGCCAATCATTTCAAATTGTGTGACAAAATACACCCATCAACATGTTAAATATTATGTATGCAATCCACTAACCTTTTAGGTTAGAGATTGCAAAAGTGTTTGCACAAAATCTTTGTGACCAAGATAGATATTATCTAGAGAACACTAGAACAAATATTGATGACACAGAAAAA
>JBEKLI010000143.1:0-5726 GCA_050010275.1 Desulfomonilia bacterium
CTTCCCGGCCCTGAGCACCGGGATCTTCGGATATCCTGTGGACAAGGCGGCCTATGCGGCCATAAAAGCCATAAAGGGGTATCTTGAAGGAACTACGGATATTGAGCTCGTGCGAATGGTCCTCTATGACGAGGGTTCATACAGGGAGCATCTGCGGGCCCTTGATGCCGTCAATGCAGGCGTGGATCTGAGCTGACATGAGTGTTGTAGCCGTTATCCCGGCCCGTTATGCATCGTCGCGTTTTCCCGGCAAACCGCTTGTCGATATCGCAGGCAAGCCTATGATCATGAGGATCTATGAGCAGGTAGTCGCCTGCGGGGAGATCGACAAAGTGCTCATCGCCACTGACGATGTGAGAATAAGGGATGCCGTGGAGGCATTCGGCGCTCAGCCGGCCATGACAAGCCCCGAGTGCCTTTCAGGTACCGACCGGGTTGCCCAGGCAATCTCGGGCCTGGATGCGGACTATGTTGTTAATGTCCAGGGCGACCAGGTGATCCTCGACATCGATGCCCTTGCAGGGCTCGTCCGGGAGCTTAAAGCCGGAGCCGCCATGGCCACCATCGCAACAAGGGCCCTACCGGAGGATACAAATGACCCGAACTGTGTAAAGGTGGTGTGTGACCTCAAGGGTAATGCGTTGTATTTTTCTCGGTCTCCCATCCCCTATTTCCGCAACACAGGGCATGTGGAGATGCTCAAGCACATAGGTATCTACGGGTTTTCCCGTGAGACCCTTCTTCGGTTCACAATCCTTCCGCCATCTTCCCTTGAACAGGCCGAATCGCTGGAGCAGCTGAGGGCTCTGGAAAACGGCATATCCATCAGGGTAATCATCGCTCAAGGCGAATTCTACGAGATCAACACCCCGCAAGACCGTGAAAGGCTTCTCACGCAATGGCGTCCCTCATAATCCTGATATATCGTCTGCTCGGGTCGATCCTGGTGTGGCCCCTGGCTTTTTTCCTCCGGAGACATTCGAACTTCAAGGGGACACTCCTGCAGCGGCTTGGCCTGAATCTGCCGGGAGTCCCTGCAGGGGAAAAGACCCTGTGGATTCACGCGGCATCTGTGGGCGAGGTGAAGGCGGTTTCCGGCCTGGTCGGGGCGATCAAGGCCTCCAGGCCGGACCTGTTCATCTGTATGTCATGCATGACTGCAACGGGAAGAAAGATGGCCGGAGAGACTTTAGGAGTGGATTTGGTTTTTGCCGTTCCCTTCGATGTCCCCTGGGCCATGAGAAGGCACCTGCTGAAGATCATGCCGAAGGCCGTCCTAATTGTGGAGACCGAGATCTGGCCCAACCTCATCCTCTCCGCACAGAGGTGTGCCGTGAAAGTGATTTTCGTGAATGCCCGGATGTCGGTACGTGCCCATAAACGCTACAAGCGGTTCGCAGGTGTGTTCGGGCATATCCTTGCCGATGTGAAGGTGTTTGCCATGGCTGAGGATGATGCTGCGCGGTTCAGGAGTATTGGTGCCTCTGAGGTGCAGGTGCTCGGCAACCTCAAGCTGGACCAAGTTGCAGTCGGAGACAAGACCCGCCGTGATGCCTTGCGCCGTGAGCTCGGCATCACGGACAGGCCAGTTTTCATTGCGGGCAGCGTGAGGGAAGGTGAGGAAAAGGAGGTCGTGGACGCCATCATACGGATAGCCTCCCGGGTCCATGGTCTCTATGCAATCATTGCGCCTAGGCACCCGGACAGGATTCAGTACATCAAGGACATGGCCCAAGGCTTGAATATCAAATGGGGGCTGCGGAGCGCAGGTGGGACCGGTGTGGACCTCCTCATCGTGGACACTTTTGGCGAGCTCTTCATCCTTTATGGCCTGAGCGACGCAGCCTTCGTGGGAGGGTCACTCGTGGACCTCGGCGGTCAGAACATCCTTGAACCCATCGCTTGGGGCGTGCCCACTATACATGGTCCTCACATGGATAATTTCACCTGGGCACTTGATATAGTTCAGGACTTTACCGTCGTGGTCAGGAACGCCCGGGAACTCGCAAATGCCGCGGTCGCCATCTTCGAGAAGCAACAGGGTATGGACGAGATAGGCCTTCGAGCACGCCAAGCCATGGAAAAGCTCCGCGGTGTTACGGGCCGCTATCTCGATGCACTCGATCCTCTTCTTTGAATAAAACCGGGCATGTAGACACTTCCCTTTAACCTAAAAACCCTGGACCTATTCTCGTTGCTGATCACCGGTCACTATCGGCTTATTTGATCCACGCCTTTCCCACCGGGAGCACGTCTCTGCCGAATACGTCGGCAAAGATCGCATGTGCCATGACATACCATGCATTGAGCGCACAGAGCATGAGCTCATATCCTGCAACCGTCTTGAGGCCCGGATAGCCGAAAGATGCAAGATCCAGCAATATGAACCCGACAAACAGCAGGGTGAACGTCATCGCCAGGGCGCCATTGACCCGCATGGAGCCGATCCACATGATACCTGTATAGATCGTCCATCCCACCAGATACCATCCGAGGTCCGTTGGGGATAGAGGATACACCTTAAATTGATTACAGAGGAAGATCAGCGCAATCCCGATCCAGAAGGCGCCGTATGCAGTGAATGCACTGTATCCGAAGTTGTTGCCGGTCTTGATCTCCTGCAGGCCTGCAATCATCTGTGCAAGCCCTCCGAATATGAGGCCCATCACAAGAACCGGCCCGGCGCCGCACCAACCGACATTGTGGAACTGAAGAATCAACGTAGTCATACCGAACCCGGCAAGACCGACAACAGCAGGATTACCCATTTTCTGTTCAGACATGATATCTCCTCTTTTCATTTAAATAAAAAAGAACGGGGCCGGTACGATCCGCCCCCGTTCATTCCGCTTAAGCTTACTTCTTCGGATAACCGAGCGTTACCGCAGCCCCCTGGATCTCCTGCAGGGCGGCAGGGTCCTCGATGGTGGATGGGATCTTGAATTCATCGCCATCGGCTATCTTGCGCATGGTGGACCTAAGGATCTTACCGCTGCGTGTCTTGGGCAGACGAGATACTACCGCCACATCCTTAAGACAGGCCAGCGCACCGATTTCATTTCTCACCATGTTCACCACTTCCTTGGTGATCTCGGCATGGGATTTTGTTACCCCTGCTTTCAGTACGATGAAGCCGATGGGCACCTGGCCCTTGAGTACGTCGTTCACCCCAAAGACCGCACACTCGGCCACATCCTTGTGCTTGGCCACCACTTCCTCCATGCCGCCGGTGGAGAGCCGGTGTCCTGCCACATTGATGACGTCGTCAACCCGGCCCATGATGTAGATATAGCCGTCGGCGTCCATGTACCCGCCGTCTCCGGTGGCATAGTATCCCGGGTACTCGGTCAGGTATGAAGACACGAAACCCTCATCGTTTTCCCAGAGCGTGGGCAGGCAGGCGGGCGGCAGCGGGAGTCTTATGCCTATGATTCCTTCTTTGCCCCTGGGCAGCTCCTTGGCGGCCTCATCGATAATGTGCACATCATAGCCGGGAGCCGGTTTCGTGGGGGAGCCGGCCTTGACTTTCAGCTGCTCGATGCCCATGCAGTTGGCTGCAATGGCCCAGCCTGTCTCTGTCTGCCACCAGTGATCGATGACCGGGATTTTCAGCAGGTCGCTTGCCCAGTGATAGGTGTCCGGGTCCAGACGCTCCCCTGCCAGGAACAGGTACTTCAGACATGATATGTCGTATTTTTTGATATAGGAACCTTGCGGATCTTCCTTCTTGATAGCGCGAAAGGCTGTTGGGGCCGTGAAGAGCACCTTTACGTTGTGCTGTGAGATGACCCGCCAGAATGCACCCGGGTCAGGGGTTCCCACAGGCTTGCCCTCGTAGAGGATCGTGGTGCATCCGAAGAACAGCGGGGCATACACGATGTAGGAATGTCCCACGACCCAGCCCACATCCGAGGCAGCCCAGTACACGTCGCCGGGATTTACGTTGTAGATGTTTTCCATGCTCCACTTGAGCGCGACCGCATGGCCGCCGTTGTCCCTCATCACACCCTTGGGCTTGCCGGTGGTGCCGGAGGTATAGAGGATATAGAGCGGATCCGTAGCCTCCACGGTGACGCAGCCCACGGGAGATGCGCCCTTCAATGCATCATTCCAGTCTATGTCTCTGCCGGCTATCAGTTCGGCCTTCACCTGGGGCCGCTGGTGTATCACGCACTTCTCGGGCTTGTGGGATGACAGCTCGATGGCCTTGTCCAGCAGGGGCTTGTAGGGGATGGCGCCCTTGGGCTCGATGCCGCAGGAGCTCGAGAGCATGACCTTGGGCTTGGCGTCCTCGATGCGGACCGCCAACTCGTTGGCAGCAAAACCGCCAAAGACCACGGAATGCACTGCCCCGATGCGGGCGCATGCCAGCATGGCAAACATGGTCTCAGGGATCATGGGCATGTAGATGATCACCCGGTCGCCCTTCGTTACACCCAGGTTCTTGAGCATGCCGGCGTTCAGTGAAACCTCATGTAAGAATTCCTTATAGGTTATCTTCCGGACAGTCCCGGTCACCGGGCTGTCATAGATGATGGCCACCTGGTCGCCTCGGCCGTTTTCCACATGATAGTCGATAGCATTGTAGCAGGTATTGAGTCGGCCGCCGGCAAACCATCGGTAGAAGGGCTTCTTGGAATCATCCAGTACCTTGTCCCACTTCTTCTCCCATTGGATATTCTTAGCTGCCTCTGACCAGAAGCCATCCCTGTCCTCAAGGGATAGCCTATAGGCATCATCATAAGATTTGTACACTTCGATTACCTCCTTCTGATGGATCTCTTGTATGACTATATGACTATCATATGACTACTAACGTAGGCCGATTTTTGTGTCAACCGAGAAAATGGTACCCCATAGCGACCATCAATGGAATGAAGTTTGAAGTATAAAGTCTAAAGTAAAATACTTAAAACTTAAAACCTAAAACTTAAAACTGTATCATTTTTCCCTATGCCTGAAAGGTTGTGCATTCACTCCATTTTTCATTGACAACATACGAAATGCCCTTTATTACTACCACCATGAGCGACAGATCATTATGCCCCATATGTGCGTGGAGAGCCGACTGTAATAAAAAATTTAAACCCGGTGCGGGCATTCACTGCCCTGATTTCAGCAGGGATATGTCTATAAAGGACAAGGAGCTGGAAGAAGAGGCATCAAAAGAGTCCGGATCGAAAGACGCTGGTAAGAAGCCGAAAAAGGGCCTCTGGCCCATGTAAGGCCGGTCTTATTCCATTTTGCATTCAAGGTGATACCGAGGCGGTAAGAAGGAGGCGACGCAGGCGTACTCGTTCCGTACGTCGAGGAGCCGACGACACAGCCAACAAAGGCAGCACTTGAATGCGAATTGGACTTGGCCGTTACAGTCCGAGAAACTGCACATACGTGCCCTTGTCTTTCACGATGAGTACGGCAATTTTTTCATGGGCTAGCGCAATATCAGTACAATAGCTCTCGGGAAAGGTTGCAGGCTCTTCTTTGGTGAAATCATTTCCGGATGGAGTGTAGACAAGGACTTGTGAAAACTCGGACAGGTTCAATCCTGACACCACTCTAGCCATACCCTGGCTGTTCCTGAACGTGACGATTCTTTCACCAAGGACTACGATCCTTGGTCTCAGATAGTAATAGGCTGGAGGCTCGCTCTCACCGAAATTGCGTGTGTCGAGCTCGTTCTCGATGAATTGTGGGGTTATGCCGGAAATGGTGTCATCGGTCCA
>JBEKLI010000144.1:0-5720 GCA_050010275.1 Desulfomonilia bacterium
TACAGCTCTCCAGGGAACGTGGCGTTACTATCTTCGTAACCACCCATTACATGAATGAGGCTAATCGCTGTGATAGGGTCGCACTCATGAGCATGGGGCGCGTCCTTGCCTGTGAATCGCCTGACAAGCTCATCTCAACACGAGATTGCAAGACCCTTGAAGAGGCTTTCATCGCCTACATGAAAGAGGATATTGCCAAGAGCGGCGCCGCAAAAGAACTGGATGATGAAAGGCAGAGCATACCGTTCATGGTTTCACCTGAGCGTGTTTACAAACATAGACGCTTCTTTGATATACACCGTCTGGCTGCCCTTACTCGGAGGGAGTCGGTGGAGCTTTTGCGGGACCCTGTCAGGCTCATCACTTCTTTCATTGTCTCTCCATTCCTTCTGATCGTCTTCGGATTCGGCATCTCAGCCGATATCGAGAAGATCAATTTCAGCATCCTCGATTATGATCAGAAATTGTGGAGCCGTGACTATCTGGAATACTTTACCGGCTCCCGTTACTTTGACGAAAAACCGCCCATACACTCACCATCCGAGATCGATGAAGGTTTTAAGACGGGTGATTTCAAGATGGTCATCGAGATCCCGCCCGGCTTCGAAAACGATATCAAACGCGGCAGAAGCCCTTCCGTGGGTGTCTGGATAGACGGTACCATGCCTTTCAGGGCTGAGACGACAAAAAACTATGTAGATGCGGTTCATTTATCTTATCTCATGGATCTAGCCGCCCTGTCTCCTGCACCCATAGGACGTTCAACCACTCATATCCAACCCCGCTACTGGTATAACCCTCTGGTTCGGAGCCGCTTTTCCATTGTTCCCGGTTTGCTGGCCGTGGTGCTCATGCTGGTTCCCTCCATGCTCACTGCAATAGGAGTGGTAAGAGAAAAAGAGCTTGGCTCTATCACAAATTTCTATTCCAGCCCCATGACCAGACTGGAGTTTCTCTGGGGCAAACAGATTCCTTATGTTGTCATAACCGCCATCACCTTCCTGATCCTTATCGGTGTGGTCAGGTTCCTCTTCGACATCCCATTCAAGGGCAGCGGACCGGCCCTCGTAGTCGGGGCGATGCTCTATATCATTACGAGTACTGGCATCGGGCTGTTGATATCCACCTTTACCCAGACCCAGATCGCCTCCCTCGTGGCCGCCTTTGTCATTACCCTTGTACCCTCTTTCGATTTCTCGGGTCTTATCACACCGGCATCAACACTTATCGGGGGCGCCAAGTTCATGTCATGGATCTTCCCTGCCCGCTATTTCCTGAACATCAGTGTCGGGACCTTCACCAAGGGCATAGGTTTTCCGGAACTTATATGGAATTTTGTCTTCCTTGTCATGATCTACACTACTATACAGACCATGACGGTCTTCCTACTGAAAAAACAGGACAAATAGCATGATAAGAAAATTCAGGCACATCTATCGACTTGGTTTGAAGGAACTCATCAGCTTCCGCTATGATTATGTTTTGGTGGTCCTGGTCATCTATTCCTTCACTGTTATGGTCATTGTCCCTGCCAAGGGTACAGGCCTTCAGGTACGTGACTCCTCAGTAGCATACGTAGATGAAGATCAGTCTCCCCTTTCGTTTCGAATCATCGATGCCATTCAGAAACCCTTTTTCAAAAAACCCCATGCCATCACGTTTGAGGAGATCAACCGTGTCATGGACAGGGGTGAATATATCTTTGTCATCCACATCCCATCGGGATTCCAGAAGAAAGTGCTTGCCGGGAAGTCTCCCGAGGTCAGCATAGATGTCGATGCCACGGCAATCGGCCATGCCAAGCTCGGCGCGACATACCTGACAAGGATCATAAACGACGAAATAAACACTTTCGTGCTGAGGTCCCAGAAACTCCCTGACCTGCCCTTTCGGCTGACCACCCGCGTGCTGTACAACCAGAATCGTGAAAGCTCCTGGTTCATGAGCGTCGTATTCCTCACTCACATGATAACACTCTTATCCATAATCCTGCCTGCTGCGGCCCTTATAAAGGAAAAGGAACGCGGCACAGTGGAACATTTGCTTGTCATGCCCCTTGTCCCGGTAGAAATTACCATCGCCAAGGTCTGGGCCAACAGCTTTATCGTGGTAGTGGGGGCCATGTTTTCGCTCTTCTTTGCCGTGAAGTGGGTAGTCGGTGCTCCCATCCATGGCTCGACCTTCCTCTTCTTTCTCGGGACGATTGTTTTTCTCTATGCAACAACCGAGTTGGGTGTATTCCTTGCCACTATCGCCAAGAACCAGCCCCAGGCAGGTCTATTAAGCATGCCTATCATCGTGCCTATCTCCATGCTGAATGGCGGGACAACACCTTTAGAATCCATGCCCAGGTTCCTCCAGATCGTCATGCAATTCGCCCCGACTACGCATTATATGGAATTCTGTGCGCGGGTCCTGTTCAGAGATGCGGGAATCAGCGTGGTCTGGCCTCAACTTGCAGCCATGGCTGCCATCGGGACTGTACTCTTCATCGGCGCCATGATCCGCTTCCGGGCGACCTTCCGGTAAGGATAAAAGATACAAACGTGATGGTGCGTAACGCTTGGCCCATCCATCCTTAAACGGATGATTACAGCCTCCCTTCCTGTTTGAGTTTGGCTATGATCTGCTGAATGGCAGGCATTGCCGCCGCAGCTGCCTTCTCGCCTTCAAGAATGGCCTTGTGCCTCTTTTCCATTTCTGTCGATCCAATATTCTTCACATCAGGGCGGATCACGACATCCGCTTTTTTCAACTGATATTCGCTGATCTTTGAGTACATGATGTCGACCGACTTAAGCATTGTGTCCAAAGTACCCTGTGGCACCTCCCCGGCAATGCCGCCAGAGATGTCCACAGCAATAACCACATCTGCTCCATAGCGTCTGGCCACATCCACTGCCACTGGGCTGACTACGCCTCCATCCACATATGTGTTTGCGCCGATCTTCACCGGCTGAAATACTCCTGGTACGGAGCAGCTTGCATGAACCGCCTTTCCTGTATTACCTGCGGTAAAGACCACCTCTTCCCCTGTGGCCACGTTGGTTGCCACGGCATAATAACGGATCTTCAGCTTTTCTATGGGGACGTTCTTTACGGCCTTGTTTATGAAATCCTCGAGCTTTTCCCCTTTGATAAAACCATTATCCGGAATGATCCTATAATCGATAACATCACTCTTCTCGATCTTCATGGCCAGATCCTGGAGGTCATATGCATTTATTCCTGATGCGTACAAACTGCCTACCAGGCTGCCTGCACTCGTGCCCACTACCATGTGGATGGGAATTTTATACATCTCAAGCACCTTCAATACCCCGACATGGGCAAAGCCCTTTGATGCACCGGCCCCGAGGACTACGGCAATCTTAGCCGGCTTCGGAGGAGGAGTGATCTGTTTGGGAATTTCTTTTGGCGCACAGGAAAGAACAGTCAGCATGACAAAAGCCATCAGGAAAAGAACAACCTGTCTTCTGATCATCGGTGAAAACCCCTTTCGAACCTTATTATTGTTCACAGGCTTATCCTCTGGATGAAATGTGTCAAGGTTATTATCCATAGGCAGGGTAAAGGTCAATAGGGCGAAACCATAATATATTTGTATAATATAATATGAATATATTTACCGTTAATATGTAATTAATTTCTCTCTAATATTTCTTGAAATCTTCGGCTGCATTGATTGTAAATTCATTTCACCAATAAATTGGATTTGTTAAATAATCATCTTGTTTATAATTTTTGGCACGCAGGGTGAATAGATAATAATATAATTATTGTTTATTTTGAACTAGGAGAGTGGTATGACAGCATCACGAAAAGATATAGTATCCAGAAACATTCCTTCGGCATCTGAAGCCATTCTTCTACATCCCGGTCCTGCCGCCCTTCCCCCAAGACTACCCGATACCGGGATAAACACCCGCCTACAAGACTTAATATCTTTGATAAAAATCCGGGTTTTCCATTTACCGGCCAAAACGAGACTCAGAGAACCCATGAGCGGCCTCACACACTGCTTTGGTGCAGTATTCGCAGCCATTGGACTTATCGCTCTTGTCTTGGAAACTACGGAACCTTTCAGGCCATGGCATGTGGTAGCATATTCGATCTTTGGCACATCCATGATCCTTCTCTATGTGGTAAGTACACTGTTTCACTGGCTCCCTCTTTCCGTAAAAAAGATCCTGCTACTCAGGAAACTCGACCACATTATGATATTTGTCTTCATAGCAGCAACCTACACCCCGTTCTGCCTCATACCCTTCAGGGGTCTTTTCGGGTGGAGTGTATTCGCATGCATCTGGGTGATAGCCGCCCTCGGTACGATTTTCAAGTTATATTGGATTCAAGTACCCAAAAAGATCTGTCTTTCAATATATTTCTTTGCAGGCTTCTTCTCTCTTGTCTGTACAGGCCACATCCTCAGAACGCTTCAGCCCTGGGCCATCTTCTGGCTTGTTGCAGGCGGCCTTTCGTACACCATCGGTGCAATTTTCTATGCATTGGAAAAATCGGATGATACACCCCCGTTCTTGGGATACCATGAAATTTTCCACATCTTTGTCATGCTTGGAAGCAGCGCACACTTCTGGCTGATATACCGGTATCTCATCGAATTTAACTGAATCACTTTCTCTTTCCTGATTTGTTATTTAAATATCTCAGTAAAAAAGACCTTCATATGTTCCCATGATCGCTTATCGGCCTTCGCATTATATGCTGCACCACGAGAAGGGTCTGACCCGGAATCGGGGTTAGTGAAGCTGTGAACCGCCCCCCCGTAACTGACCATCTGCCAGTCAACTTTTGCCCTGCGCATCTCTTCCTGAAATGCAATGACCTGGGAAACAGGTACATTCGGATCATCTGCACCATGAAGCACAAGCACCTTTGCCTTTATGTTCTTGGCATCATCAGGGTTAGGCGTATCGAGCCCTCCATGAAAGCTTATTACACCGGCTATCTCTGCCCCGCTTCTGGCGAGTTCCAGCACTGTTGTGCCCCCGAAACAGTACCCTATTGCGGCAATTCTCAGTTTATCCGTTAGGGGGTGATCCCGTAACACCTTCAATCCTGCATTCACCCGATCGCGTAAAAGCTTGCGGTCGCCATCCCTGAATTTTCCTGCAAAGGCCCTTGCCTCATTCGGGTCTCTGGTCATGAAACCCTTTCCATACATATCCACGGCAAATGCAATGTAACCGTCAGAGGCCAACTGCTCAGCGCGTTTCTTAATATAGCCGTTGAGGCCCCACCATTCATGGACGACCAGGACCCCCGGTCTGGGCCCCTTAACAGAGTCATCATAAGCCAGGTAACCGATAAGTTCGGCATCACCATGTTTGTACGGGACAATCTCTGTCCTTACTGCAGCCCAAGACGTAGCGCCCGATGTTAAAATTGATATGAAAGCACAGCAAAAACCGACTATGAGGGTTTTATTCATGTCCGTCTCCTTTCAATGTTCATGGTTCTCTCAGTAATGCCCTGATAATGCCTGTATTCAGGTGATGCATCATCATATTTACCCCTATTGATTACTTGCAGAATTTCTCAAAGCAAGACTTGCCCCCCTATTGAGCACAGGTCTTCTCTTTCACACATTCGTTGACCAGAAAATGGGAGATTTTGATTTAGAAAAAATGTTAAATCAGAGGTATAAACAGGTAGTGCCATGAAAGGGGACTATTGAAGGCATTTTTAAGGAAGGCCTT
>JBEKLI010000145.1:0-5719 GCA_050010275.1 Desulfomonilia bacterium
GCTGCTGCCGCCACCGCCGCCCACGCTCGACATGACGATATCTACATTAGGATCTTGTTGCATAATCAGGGATACCTTTTTCTGGTGAGCCACCATGGATGCGAAGGATGTCCCCTGTGCCGACTCCGTGGATGTGACGATGAGCCCTATATCCCCGCTCGGAAGGAAACCTTTGGGTATGATGACATAGAGGTAGACGGCCCCTATCAGGAAGAGGATCGAGATAGAAAGGGTCGTTGACCGGTGGTGCAATACCCATTGAAGGCTTTTGTCGTACGCGCGGAGCATCCCGTCGAAAAACCGTTCGGAGGCCTGATAGACCCGGCTGTGCCTCTTATGTTCAATGGGGCGCAGGGTGATGCTTGCGAGCATAGGTGTCAGGCTTAAGGATACGAACCCGGAGATGAGTACGGCTACGGCGATGGTGACGGCAAATTCGTGGAGTAATCTTCCGACAATCCCCCCCATAAAGAGGACCGGGATGAATACGGCCACAAGGGACAAGGTCATGGAGATGATGGTGAAGCTTATCTCCTTTGATCCGTTGAAGGCCGCATCGAGCGGGCTCTCACCATGCTCCGTATGCCGAACGATATTCTCGAGCATGACGATGGCATCGTCCACGACAAACCCCACGCACAACGTCAATGCCATGAGCGAAAGGTTGTCGAGATTGTACCCGCCCAGATACATCACTGCAAAGGTCCCTATGAGGGACATGGGCAGTGCGAGGCTGGGGATGACTGTAGCGGAGACGCTGCGCAGGAAAAGGAAGATCACCAGGACCACGAGAACCAGTGCCAGCAGCAGGGTAAGCTGGACATCCCTGATGGAATCCTTGATGGATACGGACCGGTCGTAGAGGATTTCGAGGTTCATGGATGCCGGGGCCAGTGCACGGTATTTCGGCAGGATATCCTTGATGGACTGTGCGACCTCGACGGTATTGGTCCCGGGCTGGCGCAGGATCGCCAGTACGATGGACCGGTTATTGTTGAACCATGAGGCGACCTTGTCGTTTTGTACGCTGTCGATGATGTGGCCCAGCTCACCGAGTCGTATCGGCGAGCCGCCCCGGTATCCCACAATCAATGGTTTGTAGGCAGCTGCATTTGTCAGCTGCCCGGAGGCCTGGACGGTAAATGCCTTGTTGGTCCCCCACAGGGTGCCTGTCGGAAGGTTGACATTCCCGGAGGCGACCGCATTGGCCACATCATCGATCCCGATGGACCTGCTGGCCAGGGCCTTCGGGTCGAGATGCACCCTCACGGCATACTTCTGCGACCCGTATACCTGCACCTCGGCAACGCCGTTAATCATGGATATACGCTGCGCAAGGAGCGTTTCTGCGAATTCGTCCACTGTTGAGAGGGGCAAGGTCGGCGAATTCAGCGAGAGTAAAAGAATGGGCTGGTCCGCCGGATTTACCTTCCTGAAGAATGGCGGGCTCGGCAGGGACGGAGGGAGCAAGCGCGCTGCAGTGCCGATGGCGGTTTGGACATCCTGGGCTGCTGCGTCGATGTTCCGGTCCAGGTTGAACTGCAGGGTGATCTGGGTGGTTCCCAGGGCACTTGTCGAGGTCATGGAGTCAAGGCCGGCAATGGTGGAGAACTGCTGTTCGAGCGGTGTGGCGACGGCCGAGGCCATGGTTTCCGGACTGGCTCCGGGGAGGCTGGCCGAGACGCGGATGGTTGGGAAGTCTACATTGGGGAGTTCGCTGACAGGCAGCGCCCGATAGGCGACAATGCCGAAGAGGAGGATGGACATCATGACAAGTGTGGTCATGATGGGCCGCTCTATGAAGATGCTGGATATATTCACTTAGGTCACCGTTTAGAGCGTCATTGCGAGTTCTTTACGGATACGACGGACCCAGGGATGAGCCGCACCTGCCCATCCGTGACTACCCGCTCACCGGCCTTAACCCCTTTCAGGATGACGGTCTCGCCGTTCATGACCTGGCCGATGGTAACCGGCCTCATCTCAGCCTTGGAATCAGGGTTGATGACATAGACATACTGACCTTCCTGCCCCTGATCCACACTCTGTGTAGGTACGAGTATCGCATTGGGTTCGGTGGTGAGCGTCATGACCACATTGACAAACTGTCCCGGCAACAGCTTTTTTCCTTTGTTGGCGAATGTCCCTTTCAGGGTAATGGTCCCGGTTGTCTTATCGATGGCATTATCCACAAAGGTGAGTTCCCCCTTTTCCTGACCCTCTTCCCCGGGGATTAAGGTGTCCACCTCAAGCTTTCTCTGCGCAAAGTACTTCTTTACCCTGGGCAGGTCCTTTTCGGGGATGGCGAAGGCGACTTGAATGGGTTGAATCTGGTTGATGGTGGCGACTTCAATGTCATTGGCCTTGAGGATATTCCCCTGATCCACTTCGAGCTTGCCGGTCCGGCCGTCAATGGGTGAATAGATGGAGCAGTATTGAACCTGGAGCTTGTTGTTCCGGACAAAAGCCTCGTCGGCCTTCACCGTAGCCTCGAGGGCGGCAAAATTAGCCTGGATCTGTTCATACTGTTCCTTTGCCACATAGTCTTTATTCACCAGGTCGGCATACCTCTTTACTTCTTGATCCGCATATTTTGTCTGGGCCCTGTCCCTGACAAGATTAGCCTCTGCCTGTTTGAGCGCCTCCACATTCGGGCGGCAGTCTATTTCAAGCAGAAGGTCCCCTTTCTTCACATCTTGGCCCTCATGGAAAAGGACCCTCGTAATCAGCCCGGTGATCTGGCTTCTCACCGATATGGCCTGAAACGCTTCAACGGAACCGATGGCATTAATCTGAACGGGAATCGTCTTTTGAACCGCAACAGCCACCACGACCGGGACAGGACGCACAGCAGTCTGTTTCTTCTTTGACGAACAGCCATGAATGAATATCGCAGTGGTGCATAGCAAAAGCACACAGCAGAACATGATCCTTTTCATTGCTTTACTCCCATGGCCTTTTCCAGGCTTGCGACGGCGAGGTGAAAATCATACAGCGCGGTTATATAGGAGGTCTTGGCGTTGATCTCCGTTACCAGCGCATCCGTCACCTCGATCGTGTTCCCCACCCCTGCCGCATATCGCCCCAGCGCAAGCTCCCGATTCTCTTTCGCCTGCTTCACCGTGACCTCCGCCAGCACGATCCCCTCCCTGGCTTGCGTGAGGTTGGAATAGGCCTGCTCGATATCAAACCGGATCCCCTGCCGGATAAACTCCTCATTCGCCCTCGCCACCTCCAGGTTGGCCCTGGCCTCCTCCACCTGAGACTTGGTCAGAAATCCGCTGAAAAGCGGAAAGTTCAGCGTGGCCCCGAGCGTCCACTCCTTGTCCAGAGGATAGTTCTGCCCGCTCCATCCATACGCCGCATTGCCGGACAGCACCGGGTAGTACCCCGTCTGCGCCAGGTCTATCGACCGCCCCGCCGCCTCCCGGTTCGCTTTTGCAGAGGCAAGGTCGGGTCGCGCTTCATATCCCCGCTTCAACGCAGTCTCAAGGTCGATGGGGTAGTCCTGGTAGCCCGCAGTATCCTTAACCTCATAGCCTGGTGCCCCCGGCACCCCCATCGCGTTGTTCAGCGTTATCCTCGCTATCCGTAGCCCGTTCTCCGCCTTGAGCAGGTTCAGCTTCGCCTGGCTCAGGTCCACCTCCGCATTCGTCACATCGATCTTCGGTTTTGTCCCGACCTCGTAGAACCTCTTGGCCTGATCCAGGTGCTGCTGGAACTGCACCACGGTCTCTGAATAGGCATCCCGGCTCTGCCTGGCCTGCAGGATGCCGTAGTATGCCTGCTTCACCCCAAGGATGATCTGGCTTAACGTATTATCAAGATCGGCCCGCGACGCATCCGCACCCAATGCCTGCACATCCACCTGCGCTGACCTCTTGCCGAAATCAATGAGCGTCTGGTTGAGATTGAGACTATCCTGATACTCGTTGAAGTAGCTGCTTCCCGATAATCCCGATAATGCAGTCGTGGAAGGCCCCTGAGCATAGTTCCGGCTGTAGGAGGATAACGCACTGACCTGGGGGTAATAATTCGCCCTTGCCTCATTGACCCTGCTTTGGCTCGCCTTGAGGCTTCCGGCCGCTCCCAGGACGGTGGGATGGTTCTTCAGCGCTATCGTTATACACCGCCCAAGGTCGAGGGTCTCACCAGACTTTATCTCATCAGCCGCACGGAGCCCTTGAGGAAACAGGGCAATCAAGCAAAGACATGATGCCATAACCCATAGCCATTGCACGAGGCGTTTCGAACAGATTGAGTATTCCATATATCGCGTATTTTTCATCAAAGTTATATAATCTAGAGAGATAATTCTTTAAAGAGCATAACCCCATGCCATTCTAATTTCCAGTATGTTCATATTTATTTACAGACGGATGAGCCAGAGTATTTGTTTACAGGATGTTATAAGGGATGAAAAATCTGTTGCAGGGTAATGTCAGGGCTGAAGCCAGCCCTGTTTCTTTTGGTGGGTTACGCTAAAGCTCCACCCACCTTGCATTTTTTGAAGGCAGGTCCTCCTACACTACCAGTCATTAGTCACTCTTTTACTCGTCACTGTCTTTCATGACACTTCCCGGATCAGTCCTGAGCCTTTCCAGCTTGCTCTTGAACTCCTCCGTGGGCTTGACACCTGCCTGCTTAAGCATTTGTTCGGCATTCAGACCGATGTTTCGGGAGTCCTTGTAAAAACTGTCGGACTTGCGTGCTTTGGGGTTATAGGAGGAGAGACGATCGGATGAAGATGTGTGGTAGTTTACCTTGGAGATGATCCGTTTGAGGTCATCTGATCCGCACTTATCGCATGTGGGGTCTTCAGGCCCGTTGTATCCCTGGATAAGGATACTTGTCACATGAGAGCATTTTAGGCATCTGTATTCATAGATGGGCATCTTAATATCACACAGGTATAAGTATGACAGGACCCCCTTAAGAATCTATCCTATACCTCTCCAAAGGGGATCCCGCCTTGAGCCTTGTTACCCCTTATCCCCCTTTACCTCTTCAAACTCTGCGTCTACCACGTCTTCACCCTGTTTTGAGGAGCCACCGGCACCCGCACCTGGGCCTGCCTGGGCGCCTGCCCCCCCTGCTCCGCCCTGGGCTGCGGATGAGTAGATCACCTCAGCCAGCTTGTGCGATGCCGTAGTGAGGGCATCGATCTTTTTCCTGATCAGCGCGGCGTCATCGCTCTTGAGGGCTTCCTTGAGGTCGGCCAGGGCATTTTCAATGCTTGCCCGGGTCATGGAGTCGACCTTGTCGCCGTGCTCTTTTAAGGTCTTCTCGGTAGTGTAGGCAATGCTGTCCGCGGTGTTCTTGGCCTCTACGAGATCCTTGCGTTTGCGGTCCTCCGACTCGTGCTCCTCTGCCTCGCGGATCATCTTGTTGATGTCATCCTCGTTCAGACCCGAAGAGCTCGTGATCCTTATGGACTGCTCCTTGCCCGTGGCCTTGTCCTTGGCGGAAACATGGAGGATGCCGTTGGCATCGATATCAAAGCTCACCTCGATCTGAGGGATGCCCCTGGGCGCAGGCGGTATACCCATGAGGTCGAACTGACCCAGCAGTTTGTTGTCTCCCGCCATGGGCCGCTCGCCCTGAAACACCCTGATAGTTACTGCATTC
This sequence comes from Desulfomonilia bacterium, assembly GCA_050010275.1. Classification (GTDB taxonomy): domain Bacteria; phylum Desulfobacterota; class Desulfomonilia; order UBA1062; family UBA1062; genus MWEI01. Next base: position 5,629 of record JBEKLI010000145.1, read on the forward strand.
TGGTTGTCCTCGGCAGTGGAAAAGACCTGGGTCTTCTTCGTGGGTATGGTGGTATTGCGCTCGATGATCTTGGTGAACACGCCGCCTAAGG
>JBEKLI010000146.1:0-5707 GCA_050010275.1 Desulfomonilia bacterium
TTACCTATCCATCTTCTTTCGGGGCCCGGCAATCCCAGGCCCCGAGGTGAGGGCATTCAGCCTGCTTAGTAGCTGAGATCTCTTAATAAGTCCGTGGATAGGTCTCGATGATCTTATGACCAGCAGCTATGGCCAGCGTTTCATTGGAGCCATCCTCGATTAGTGTTGCCCGTGCATCACGGAACAGCTTCTCGATGAGATATTCCTTGGTCAGGCCATTCCCCCCGAAGATCTGGATAGCATCGTGGGTGTTCTGGAAGGCTGCATCGGTTCCTGTGACCTTAGCCATGACCGAGTATTCCTCAGCCGGAGTCGAGGTGTTCTGGTTGTAACCAAAAGCTGCCCTGGCCAACAGGCGGCTCATTTCGACCCTGCGGAGCATGTGGAAAAGGGCCATCTTGACGTGGGTATACTCGATGAGCGGCTTGCCGCCCTGTATACGCTCTTTTGCGTAGGCAAGGGCCTCATCAAAGGCTGCCCGGGCGATGCCGGTACCCAAATTGGCCATAAAGGCGGTGGTTGCGGAAAGGACTATCTCAAGCATCGGCTCAAAGGAATCCGGGCCTGCAATCATATAGTGCTTGGGTATGCGCACATTATCAAAGTAGATCTCGCCCTGGTTCAGGTCTCGCTGGCCCATCTTGTTGAGCGGTTTCCCTTTGGCCACTCCGGGAAGAGTTAAGGGTACAATGAAAATCCCGCTGCCGGCATGCCCCATGGATTGGTCAACCATGGCAAACAACGCGCTGTGGGTGGCGATCGTCGCTCCAGATACCCATGCGGACTTCTGACCGTTGATTACCCATTCGTCTTTCACCAATTTCGCCGTAATATTGGATTTAATCTTTTTATCCCTGAAGCTGGGGTATCCTGCCATTAAGGTATCAGAGCCATGATCAGGTTCAGTGATGGCCCAACAGCCCCTGATGCTCGCATCCGTGCATTCGCAGTAGGGGACGAGGATGTCATTGATCATTTCGTCGTCCGGGACAAGGGCTGCCGCAAAGGCGTGGAAAGATGCAACTCCCAGCTGAACGGTAAGGCCACTACTTCCCCAAGCGAGTTCTTCAATGATTATCGATTGCTGAAGGGTTGTTGCACCCATGCCCCCATACGTATCCGGCAGAAGTATGGTGTGATATTTCAGCTCATAGGCCTTTTTCATGAAATCCCAGAAGGGCGACCCAGGGGCAATGACCTCTTCCGGGGTCATTTCATCGAGTTCCTTGGCAACGGGCCGCATCACCTCTTTAGCAAATTTGTGGGTGGCCTCTTTTATGGCAATATCTTCATCGCTGAGATTGAAATCTAGATCTAAATAACTCATGCTTACCTCCTTTTTCTTGAGGAATAACCTATTTCTTCTTCTTATAGCGGGCTTCTATCTGTGCGGAATATTTGACACAGATCTCAGGTATCTGCTCGAATAAGATCTTCTGCATTGCCTCCATCACTGCCTCGGAAAATCCAATATTCATGAACTCAGGCGGGGCCCACCAGTCATCCTTGGTCTTGTACATGGGGTTACCTCCGCCCGCGAAGGTTGCGAACATGGTGGGCACGCTGCGGACCATGTCGGCCTTGTCGATTTCATAGCTCATGACCTTCCGGGTCTCTTCCCGGCTGTAATAGACCATGTCTCTGGCAGGTCCCAGTGCCAGGCCGAGTTTCACATTCGAATTGGGCAGGTAACCCAGCGCCCCGAGTGCAAAACCCAACGACCCCATGATCCGGTTGTCGACCTTGTACTGCCAGGCCGAAGCACAGGCCCAGTCGCAGGCAATGGCACAATCGAGTAACTTCCAGTTGCAGCAGGGACCTCCCAACTGGCCTCCGCCTGAGGTCTCTTTGGCATAGGCATTGAATTCTTTGCATGTATTGAACCCGCATGCACCGCAGTTCCATGCCAGGTCGGAACGGTCGAGCTTGCCGCCGATTGCAATGACGATCGGTGACTCCCCTTTCTTGAGACAGTTATTTATGGTCTCGTAATCCCACTGCACATACCTCATGAGGCCTGCGACCGGGGCCATTACCTCCAGGATAGGTTTCAGATCTTCTCCCCAGATGATCTCGGCCTCGATCTCCGTTTTGCCGGTAATCTGAGGGGCCTTGTGGATTGCCAAAACAATGCTCTTGGCAACTTCCAGGATATGCTCCTGGATGTAGTCTTTACCAATTAGATGTCCCATTATTCGTCCTCCTTACCGGTCTTTTTTACCTTGGGGATCCCTTTCCGGTAATCAAACCCTCGTATAATCCGAGCTGTCGAGTACATCTTACGTGCACTGTCCAGGACCTTATCCATATTGATCAGGTGATAGTCCACATTGACGTCCACATAGGGGTTCTTGGCTTTGGCCGCCACCGGTACGCCCACGACCATGCCCGAGTTGGGGCAGTAGCCTAATTTTTGTCCAGCGATCCCGATGCTGGCAAAAGGTCTTGCATCCACCATCAAGGTGTATGCCGTCCACAGTGCACTGCCAACGGCATAACCCAGGTCATCGACACGGGCCGAACAGAGCGGCCCATTGATCATGCGGGGCGAAGAACGGTCCGTAATGTCAACCAGACCATACCTTTGTTTCTTCTTGTCGTAGAAATACCCGCAGTCCAGGGTCCCTCCGCATAAGCCGCAACCGGCATCCAATGGGGTTTCATGACACCGGGTGTTGCCGATGAGAATAATCACGTCCGAGTCCCGAACCATTACTGCTTCGTACAGGAAGGGCTCCTCCCAGTTCTTATTGGTGTGGGCGATCTCTTCCACCTTGCGGGCCAGGGCCTCCAGTTCCGCCTGTCCATAGATCAGGTGGGTTTCGATCTGTGGCACACCACCGGCAAAAGGAGCAGTCATGACAGAATTGATCATCAACCGGGCGGCTTCAAGCACGCCTTTTTTCCGACGAATGTCCTGGGGTGACCAGAACGGCCAGTCGCTGATGAATTCCTCTCCCTCGAAATTGAGGTCTTCCACGTATTTTTTCATCCCGATTCCCCTTTCACTAAGCTGCTTCTTTTCAGTTTGAAAACATCCGCAGCTATTTCTCTATCTGCATAAACCTCCCCCTAGTGTGGGAGACTTTGCTCATAGGGTCCTTATTGGTCTGCCCGGGAGATTCACATGGGCAGCTTGTATTTTTTTGCGATATCAGGATATTTCTTAAAGACCGGGCCCAAGAAGGGGAGGATCTTCAGTACCTTGGGAATCGGGCCTTTGGATTTGATTTTCTTCGTAGCCAGGGCAACAGGGAGGCTAATCTGCTTGAGCCAATACTTATGGGCAGTATCACCTGTAAGCTCCATGGTGATGATGCCGCCCTTGTCTGCATCTTTTCCGGTTATAACACCATCGGGGCCGACCCAGATAAACCCTTCTGGCTCTTTCATGATGAACTTGATCGTTACTTCGTACTCCTTCAGTTTTGAGGCTAGCTCTGTTTCCTTGAGGGCATACTGAAAAACCTCCCCCAGGGCCTGATACATTTCATCTGCATTTTTGAAAACCGGCATGATACCCTCCTTTTTGTAGTGAATCGATATTTTTACGGAAACTACGACTTCCGCTTGAACCTCACGTCATTTTCTTTGCAAAGCAAATCATGCAAGTCAGCATATCATCATGTTGTATTACATCGTCTTCAAAAGCAATGAGTATGCCAGACTCAAAAGGATAATATTTTGGTTAATGATTTCAAACTGATGAAAAGAACGCGTTCATTGTGCACTCGTGTCGGCTGCTTGAGATGCACATGATATTTGCAGGGCTGCAAATGAAGCAGGGCGAAAAAACGATAAAGAAGATTGATATCAGTCTATTGGATAAATTGCATCAGTGCAAATCATTGGCGCAGATGCAAAACCATCATGCGAGAAGCTTGCTTTTTTTCCTATAGAGAGTGGAGAGATCGAGGCCGGAGAGGGTAGAGGCCTGCTTGAGATCTTCTCCGGTATATGTAAGGAGGCCTTTCAAGTAGTTCAGCTCGAATTGCGTCTTTGCCTGCTCATAGTTCATAGGGATTCCGTCATATGTCTGTGTGGTCTTGCAGGTATTCTTATACTCCAGGGGGAGATCATCGAAGGTGACTGTGTGCCCTTTGGATACGACCACGAGCCTCTCCACAAGATTACGCAGTTCCCTGACATTACCTTCCCATTGCACCTTCATGAGACATTCCATCACCTCCGGTGCAATGCGCTTCTTTCTCATGGCGTTTTGCTCGCATACCTCTTTCATGAAATGCTCGAATAGGAGGGGGATGTCATCCTTTCTTTCCCTCAAGGGGGGGATCTCGATCCTGATGACGTTGATGCGATAGAAGAGATCTTTCCGGAATTTACCGGTCTTGATGAGTTCACCCAGGTTGTTATTTGTGGCCGAGATGAGTCTGAAGTCCACCTTGATGGGTTTTGTCCCACCCACCCGCATGATTTCGCCTTCCTGAAGCACCCTCAGGAGCTTCACCTGGAACGAGGTCGAGGTCTCGGCGATCTCGTCCAGAAAGATCGTGCCGCCGTTTGCCGCTTCGAAGTACCCGATTTGCGTGGATACGGCACCCGTGAAGGCCCCTCTATCATATCCGAACAGGGCAGGCTCCAGGAGGGTCTCGGTAAGAGCACCGCAGTTTACCGCAAAGAATGCCGCTTCCTTGCGTAAGCTGTTCGCATGGATGGATCGTGCCACGAGTTCCTTGCCAGTCCCTGACTCGCCAAGAATGAGCACCGGCATGTCGATATATGCAGCGCGGGATGCTAGATCAATTACAATCTCCATTGCTTTGGAAGCATAGAACATGGATCGGTCGACGAACTCTGAAGAGACCTGCTGTTTGAGCCGCTCATTTTCCCGCAGGAGCCTGCGGCGTTCAAGACAGTTTCTGATATCGAGCTTTATCTTGTCGATGCTGTTGAAGGGCTTTGCAAAGAAGTCGTTGGCCCCCAACCTCATGGCATCGATGACCGTATCCATGTCACCAAAGGCCGATATCATGATGACCATGGTATCGGTATCCGTGGACCTGATCTTGCGCAGGGCCTCGATTCCGTCAACATTCGGCATGCGTATGTCCATGATGATGAGGTCGAAGTTTTCTTTCTCCCATTTCTTAAGGGCTTCGCTTCCATCCTGCGCAAAGGTCACCTGATAGTCATCCTCGGACAGGATTCCCTTGAAGTAGACCCTTGTGTACTCTTCATCGTCAACCACAAGTATCTTCGGCAGCAGGTTCTGTTCCATGTGTCCTGTTATCCCTTCATGGGAAAGAAGGTGGTGATGGTCGTTCCATTTCCAAAAGTGCTATCCACGGTGATCCTACCCCCATGGTCCTGGATGATCCAGTAGGCAAGGCTAAGCCCGATGCCTGTACCGTCCTCAGCCTTCTTGGTACTGAAGAATGGGTCGAATAGCCGGGGCAGGTCCTCTTCCGGGATACCGCACCCGTTGTCCGATATGGACACCATGATCTGCCTTCCCATGCCCGAGATCGGCTTACATTCGACCTTGATGATGCCCTTGTCCTCTATGGCCTGTGCACTGTTGACCAGCATGTTCATGAAGGCCTGCTGGAGGAGCACCGGATCTCCCCGCAGGATGGGGATGCTCTCAAAGTATCTCTCCACATTCACCTTCTTGAATTTCGGGTGTTTGTTGAGCATTTCAATGCCCGCATCGAGCACGCTATGGAGATTGACATCCACGTATGGG
>JBEKLI010000147.1:0-5698 GCA_050010275.1 Desulfomonilia bacterium
GGTTCGGTGATGGCCAGCGCTATGAGGCATGGTTTGCCGGTCTTTTCGCCTTCGATCACCTCGCCCAGGATCCGCTTGGTGAGGCGGGCATTGGCCGAGGACATGACACCGGCGACGCCCAGATAGTGGACACCGATGACGTTCGCGATGCCGAGGCAGACCGAGCCGACCTCTTCAACAAAGTAGGACATGGACGGCATGTTGTAGCCTTTGCCTCCGAACATCTTCGGTATCCACATAGTGTAGAATCCCCACCTGTTGCACAACTCCACCAGGTCCCAGGGCATGTAATCGGGGTCTTCGTGGGTCTTCCGGTCGAGATCAAGGGCCATAGGCCTTGCCACCTCCTGGTTGAACTTCCGGGCAATGGCGATGATCTCCCTTGTCTGCCTGACCATGTGCTTAGGCATCCTTGGGGCATAGGGCAGGCTCAGATGGATGTCCTCAAACTTGGGGAACAGAGACAGCCTGGCCGAAACTTCTGATCTGGACAGCATAGCACCCTCCTTTTTGCTGAACATGTACTCCAACAAGCGGGCCTTTAGCCCAGCCAAGAAAAAAACCGCACTCCTGTATTCTTATAAGGCTCCCAAACGGCGCCTATGATTGTCAGTCTTCCGGGAGCCTTGGAATCTTCATGTCGCCAAGCTCGGTTTTTCCCTTGTCAGTGAGATACATGGAGACCATGGCGTAGGTCAGGGTCATGAGGTTGTTGATGGCCTCATTTTTTGTAAACTGCCTGTCCAACAAGTAACTCATGGCTACATGGAGGCACATGCCGATAACAATATGTCCCATCAGAGCAGCGTTAACTCCCTTTATAAAACCGAGGTCCTCCCACTTGCGAAAGTCTTCCGCAATGTCAGAAGCAAAGTCATTGAAGAAGTTCCATGTGATGGTATCATTCTCCTCATCAACACCAAATCCTCCACGCACGATCAGGAGGATTTGCTCTGGGTTCTGCTCCACGTAGTCGAAGAATGCGATGTAGGCCGGCAACCACTGCTGAACACGCTCGCGGACATCACCGGGCTTTTTTGTCTGGCTGAGTTCCTTGAGCCTGGCCCTCAGAACCTCATTGGTCTCTCGAATTATTTGTTCGAACAGGTCGCGTTTGTCTTTGAAGTGTGCATAGACACTGCCCGTTGATATGCCTGCCTCCCTGACAATGTCTGCGATTTGAGTCTTGTGATAACCTTTTTCACTGAACACCTTGCGGGCGGCCTGGAAGATCATCTCCCTAGTCTCGGCCTTGCGTTCTTCAAGGGCAACGGTCATAAGTTCTCTTTCTTAAACCACTGGAATACATGTATAATAACATAGAATCATTATTACTTAACTGTAATATGATACAATTAATGGAAGATCATGTCAAGGATGAATGATGAGAAAACTACATTAAAAGATATAACCGACCGAATTATCAGGATTAATAAATGTAAGACAATAAGACGACACAGTTTGGCACGACTTTAGCTATTTTAGGAATCAGATAAAAATGAAGATTATGTGCTACTGTCAAATCCAGCGCTTGCCTAATCATTTCATAGATATTATTTTGAGATCATCGGGGGTCAGGCATTTCAAAAGCACTCATCTATCGCAGTTATATGCACTCTGATATAGATTTGATATACATCTCATGATATAAAAATAAGTGGTTACACACCTGTGATCCCACATCAAGAAATCTCTGATTATGTTCAATGAGAATTAGGAGGTAATTCGTTTTATTAAAAGGAGGAGAAATGAGCCCCTACATACCACTCCCTAGCATTGAGAGCCTCCCCCAAGAAATCAAAGAAATAGTTCAAGCATTTCCATTAAACATCTTCTTAATGACAGCAAATGCACCTGCAAGTTTTAAAGGGTTAGGTGAATTAGCTCGTTCCATTTTATTTGAGAGCGAATTTGATCCACGAAAACGTGAAATTGCTGTGCTCCGAGTTGCTCATGTAACGCGGGCTATCTATGAGTGGACCCACCATGTTGCTGTTGCAAAGCTTTATGGCCTCACTGATAATGAGATCGAAAAGATCAAAACCGAAGACCCAGTGATATCCCTTGATGATGAAGGCAATCTTCTCTGCCGTGTGGCTGATGAAATAAGCAGGAATGTCAGGCTCGGCGACGAAGCCCTTACCCAAACCCTCAATCGTTACGGCGTTCGTGGCGCGACTGAACTTATCCTGTGCATAAGTTATTTCAATATGGTCAGCAGATTCCTTGAATCAACTCGGGTTCCACTAGAAAAAGATGGTGTATTTAATATGATTCATAAGACATAGATGAAGGAGACCAAGTTAATTGAGATTATTTCTCTCAGCTAGTTCAGGCAAGAATCGTTATTGAGTGTAGTCTGATAATGTAATCCCTTTTTTTACCCTCCTTTATCTGTGTGCCCGATCCTTCCCATATCTCAAGAGGGAAGCCCATGGTAATAAAAGAAACAGAGGAGGTGAAGAAATGAATGATGTTCACAGCATGAAACTGAGACCGCATCACATCCTTTGCGTGAGATTCATCAGCATCGAACCCCCTGGCCGCGGAGAGGATTTCAATATACTGTGCCGGCATGTCAGGGACATCTTGTTTTTACACGAAGACACGATCATCGAAGTGACCGAGGGTGTTGACGATCTATGTGACCCCTGCCCCAACCTGGGGGATGGCCGGTGCATCAGCCCCTTCGGTGATGAGGACAAGGTCAGGCGGTGGGATGCACGGATCATCAACGACCTTGGATTGATATATGGCGATAAGAAGACAGCCAGGGAGCTCAGGGAGCTCATCAATGAGAAAACACCGCTTGACTTCTGCAGAAACCGCTGCCCGTGGAAAACAATTTGTTCGGTGTTCAATCTTCGAACAGACGAAAATGACCCTACAAGGATTCCTTGATCAACAGGTTATAAAAATCGCCATGTTGGTATACATATATTTTATAAAGGGAAACCATCAGTTCTTATGATCCTGATTTCAGGTGAAATGACCAACTGGGCAAAGTGTACAACTCTGCGTGGCATCAGGAAGCTGACGGGAAAACAGTCAGGGAATTTTCTTCGCAAGCATCCCGATGATGCTGCTGGATATACAATTCGAGAAGGAGACACCGTTGTAGTCACGACAAGTAACGGTTCCGTCATCATTGAGGCAAAGGTTGATGGGAACATTCGCAATGGTGCATTTTCAATACTGTCTGGCAGGGGGCAGAAACTGGTCCACTCTGACGTGGACAAGGAAGAGTACCACGAGGTCAATGTAAACGAATTGACCAGTGACACTAACCTGTATGCACTGGTGGCAATGATGGGTTATAATGCTATTCCTTGCTCTGTTAGGAGGCAATAAACGAAACCGTTGATAATGTGACAAGGCCAATGTTTATTCCAGGGCATAGATTTTTGATAATCATCACAAAAGATGAGCATGGAAAATCATAGATTTCATGCCAAAATCATCAGGCAGTATATGCTCATCTTTGAGAAGCCAATTTACAAAGAAGATATAAGTGCATTACTATATGAATCTTAGCGTCTTAATATGACAAAGCTGGAAAATCAACCTTTCCCGGGTACCCTTTTTATCTGAATGCCGAGCTTTCTCATTTTTCCCCTCAGCGTGGATGGGTTCAAGGCCAGGAGATCTGCCGCCCCTCCTTTGCCTGCGATACGGCCGTTTGTCAATGTGAGGGTTTTTCTTATGTACTGGTCTATCATCTCATCCAATGTAAGGTGATGTTCAGTCTGGGTAAGGAAATCCTTATCCGGCTGGGTATTGGGGCCACCTGATAGATTCGGGAATGACAGGGGCTCCCCTCCGCTGATGATTAAGGCACGTTCTATGACATTTTGAAGCTCCCGTACATTCCCCGGCCAGTCATATCTCTGGAGCTGCTCTATGGCACCTGGCAGGAAACGGTATGTATAGGGAAGATTCATTTCGATGGATTGCCGCCTTGCAAAATACTCTGCCAGGGCAGGTATGTCGACCTTCCGCTCTCTCAAAGGTGGGATACGTATAGGAAAGATATTGAGCCGGAACCACAGATCGCTTCTGAACTGCCGGTTCTCCACCATGGTTGCCAGATCCCGGTTGGTGGCGGTGATGACACGGACATCGATGGATATGGTCCTGCTGCCGCCTACCCGCTGGAAGGCCAGGGTTTGGATCACCCTGAGCAGCTTGACCTGGGCCTGAAGGGAAAGCTCTCCGATCTCGTCCAAGAAGATGGTTCCCCTGTCCGCCTGCTCGAAATATCCTTTCTTCAAACTGACGGCGCCTGTAAATGCTCCTTTTTCATAACCGAAGAGCTCGCTGTCCAGCAGTGTTTCAGGTATGGCGCCGCAGTTGACACTGATGAGCGGCCCGTCGGAACGGCTTGAGCGATGATGGATGGCATTGGCAATCACCTCTTTGCCAGTGCCGGTTTCCCCCATGAGGAGTACCGGTACATCGAGTGGGGCAGCCTGATCCACCAGGGACATGACCTCCTTGAGCCCTGCCTCTGCCCCGATGATGCGGTACGCCAGCCGGTCCCTGATTTCCTGGTTCTCTATGATGAGGCGCTCCCTGAGGCTTGCGATCTCCAGCTGGGACAATATATAACGCACAGCACCTGCGACCGGTTCAAAGAGGTCTTCCAGCAACTTGAGGTGTACCCCCGTATAACGATCTTTCCCAAAGGCCACCAGGCCGAGGACACCATATCGTTCCGGTCCGAGCCCCATGTTGAGGATTATGGTAGAACCGACGTCTTCGATGCCAAGATGGGCACCGACTTCCCTTGTTATTGGATGCTCTTGCACATTGCTGATCAAAATTGTTTTATGCAGAACCATCTTCAGTGCTTCTGCCTGAGCGATCTCGGACAGCCTGATCGTTTCATCGGCAAGGATAACCCCGTCATCTGTCACAAATGACCTGTACCACAGGGTCCCACGCTGTGAGTCATAGATGGGTATATTCATGAAATCCAGCGGGAAATGCTTTCTTAGGAATTTGTAGACTTCATTGATGGAGGACTCCAGGTCCCTGCTGGAGAAAACACGTTGGGTGAAGGCGTCAATGGCCTTTTTGTCTATCAGGTTTATACGTTCACGCATAATAGAACGCCACCTCGAGTGTCATATTTGACGATATGGTCAATATACTCATTCATACTTATCATATTTGACATTAAAAATCAAATCAATCATGCAAACATATGATATTACAAGCAGATAGCCTCTGGCACGACTTTTGATAAGATTAAGGATATGGATCAGGTTTTTTATAAGCACCATAGACCTGATCGAAAGGAAAACTTAGCATGCTTTCAGTCGGACTGGACATCGGTTCCATCACCACAAAGATAGCTGTCATGAATGACAAGAAAATCCTGGGTACGGATGTCGCCTTCACGGGCTACAACCCAGAGAAAGCCTGGAAGGATATCCTTGAGAGGATGCTCTCAAGGCTGAGCCTGAAGGAATCATCCGTGGACCGTATCGTGTCAACAGGCTACGGCCGGAACAATGTGAGTATATCGCATAAGAAGATCACCGAGATCCTCTGCCATGCCGAGGGCGCCAGGCATTTCCTGCCCAAGGTGCGTTGTGTCATCGACATCGGGGGTCAGGACAGCAAATTCATCCGCATGGACGAAAACGGGGGGGTAGCCGACTTTGTCATGAACGACAAGTGCTCTGCCGGGACA